>JAQGII010000066.1 GCA_028291305.1 Caulobacteraceae bacterium | reverse complement strand
CCGCGCATCGCTGCCCGGGCGGCGGCGGGAGAGATCGACGGCTTCTGTGTCGGCGCGCCCTGGGGCGGGACCATCGAGGCGTCCGGCGCCGGCAAGATGCTGCTGCACGGCGCGGAGTTCTGGCGGGGGGCGCCGGACAAGGTGCTGGGGGTGACCGCCGCCTGGGCGCAGGCCCATCCCGACACCCTGCAGGCGGTGATGCGCGCCCTGATCCGCGCGGCGGTCTGGGCCGACGATCCGGCCAACGAGGCCGAGCTGGGCGCCATGCTCAGCGCGCCCGCCTATGTCGACGCGGCCCCGGCGACCCTGGCCCGCGCCCTGTCCAAGCAGAATCCCTTCGGCCTGCGCTTCAGCGTGGACGATGCCGGCTATCCGCGCGCCGCCCACGCCCTGTGGCTGCTGAGCCAGATGCGGCGCTGGGGCCAGGTCGACGCGGCGCCGGGACAGGAGGCCATCGCCAAGGCGGTCTACCGGCCCGACCTCTATCTTCAAGCCGCCGCCGCCGTGGGAGCCCCGACACGGGGCGCCGCCGTCGATGCCGAATCCCTGCCGAGCCTGTTCGACGGGCGCATTTTCGACCCCGCCCAGCTTGAGGCCTATGTGGCCGGATTTGCCGCCCAGAAGCGCGCGGCGCCCGCACAATAGGCGGATTGATGCTGCGGCGCCGCAAGAAGGCGCCCAAGGCTTAAGCGGAATCCCCAACTTCGTTCGCTGAACACGGTTCACTTTGCCGCGGCGCCCGGCCTGCTGAAGGTTGGCCTCGTCGCGGGGCAATGGCGTTCCGCGTAAGGCCGAGAGGCCGACCCGGCATGCGCCGGGGCCATATCCGGACAAAGACGTCCCCGCGGAGCTCGCCCTCCGCCGGGCGTCTTTTTTTTTGGCCGAAGGCCAGGGGGAAGAATGACGAGGGGACTTTGTTTCTTCAGCGCGGCGGCTGCCTGCCTCGCCTTGTCGGGGCTCAGCCCCGCCGTGGCGCAGGCGCAGAACGCAACCATTTCCGACGCCATCGGGGCGGGCAAGCTCATCCTTGAGGAGCGCCTGCGCTACGAGGACGTCGATCAGGCGGGTTTTGCCCGAAGCGCCCAGGCGCTGACCCTGCGCACCCACCTGGGCTGGGAAACCGGCGCCTGGGAGAATCTGAAGGGGATCGTGGAGTTCGAGGACGTCCGCCATCTGTCGGCGATCCACTACAACACCACCATCAACGGCAAGACCGGCTATCCGGCCATCGCTGATCCGGACACCACCGAGCTGGACCGGCTGCAGCTGACCTGGACGCCGGTGCAGAACGCCTCGGCCACCGTGGGACGCCAGCGCATCACGCTGGACGACCAACGGTTCATCGGCACGGCCAACTGGCGGCAGGACGACCAGACCTTCGACGCGGTCAGGCTCGACGGCGGGCTGGGCCGCTTCAAGGGCGTCTACATCTACCTGAACAAGATCAACCGGACCGTGGCCCAGGCGGCGGACTGGAACTCCAACAGCCACGCCGTCACCGGCGCCTATGCCGTCAGCGACGCCCTCAAGCTGGAAGGCTTCGTCTACGCCCTGGACCTGAAACAGGCGCCGGCCCTGTCCACCGAAACCACCGGTGGCCGGCTGACCGGGCAGAGCTGGCTGTCGCTGTACAGGATCGACTATGCGGCGTCCTACGCCGAGCAGCACAACTACGGGACCAATCCGGCGCACTACCACT
Organism: Caulobacteraceae bacterium; assembly: GCA_028291305.1. Lineage (GTDB taxonomy): Bacteria > Pseudomonadota > Alphaproteobacteria > Caulobacterales > Caulobacteraceae > BOG-938. The sequence continues at coordinate 2,885 of JAQGII010000066.1, read as the reverse complement.
TGCCCTACTGGACCGCGGAAGTCGCCGGGACCTACGACATCTTCCAGGCCAAGCTGAACTATGAATCGCTGGGCAGCGACGGCAAGCGGGGCTTCTCCACCCCCCTGGCGACCCTGCACATCTTCCAGGGCTGGGCAGACGCGTTCACCACCACCCCCGCGCGGGGGGTCGATGACCTCAACCTGTCGCTGACCCTGAACCCGCGCATGAAGTGGGACTACGCCTACAACCTGCAGTTCTTCGTCCGGCGGCACGAGTTCGCCTTCGCCAAGGGCGGCGGCAGCCTCGGCTCCGAATGGGACGCCTCGGCCCAGGCCAACATCACGGCCAAGCTGGTCGGGCTGCTCAAGTACGCCGACTACCGCGGCGTCGCCGGCAGTCCGAGCCGCCGCAAGCTGTGGGTCCAGCTCGACTACAATTTCTGAGCGGCGCTCCTCCTCCAAAATCGACAGGCAAACCCATGACCCAAGACAATTCCCGTCCGGGCGTATCACGTCGCGGCGTCCTCGCCGCCGCCGCGACCCTCGCCGCGGCCAAAGCCCTGCTGCCCTCAGGCGCCTTCGCCGCCGGGCGCGGCCCCGAAACCACCAAGGCGCGGCTGGGCTTCATCGCCCTGACCGACTCCTCGCCCCTGATCATCGCCAAGGAGCGGGGTCTGTTCACCAAATACGGCCTGCCGGACGTCGAGGTCCTCAAGCAGGCGTCCTGGGCGGCGGTGCGCGACAACCTGGTGCTGGGCTCCGGCGGCGGGGGCATCGACGGCTCGCACATCCTGAGCCCGCTACCCTATCTGCTGACCACCGGACAGGCGACGGGCGGCAAGCCCCTGCCGATGTACACCCTGGCCCGCCTCAACCTTAACGGCCAGGCGATCTCGGTTGGCAACGACCTGAAGGCGGTCAAGGTGGGGCTGAACAGCGCCGGGGCCAAGGCCAAGTTCGACCAGCTAAAGGCGGCGGGCAACATCGCCAAGATCGCCATGACCTTCCGCGGCGGCACCCACGACCTATGGATCCGCTACTGGCTGGCGGCCGGCGGCATCAACCCCGAGACCGACGTCTCCACGATCGTCATTCCGCCCGCCCAGATGGTCGCCAACCTGAAGAGCGGCACTCAGGACGCCTTCTGCGTCGGCGAGCCCTGGAACGGCCAGACCGTGAACCAGAAGATCGGCTACACCGCCTGCCTGACCAGCGAGCTGTGGATGAACCACCCGGAGAAGGCGCTGGGGATGCGGGCCGACTGGGTCGACAGGAACCCCAACGCCGCCAAGGCCCTGATCGCCGCTGTCCAGGAAGCCCAGATGTGGTGCGACAAGATGGAGAACCGCCCGGCGATGTGCTCGATCGTCTCCGGCCGGCAGTACATCAACGTGCCCATGGGCGACATCCTGCCCCGGCTGAAGGGCGACATCGACTATGGCGACGGCCGCGTGGTGAAGAACTCGCCGCACATCATGAAGTTCTGGGCCGACAACGCCTCCTTCCCCTTCAAGTCGCACGACTTGTGGTTCCTGACCGAGGACGTGCGCTGGGGCCTGCTGCCGCAATCGACCAACAAGGCGGCGTTGATGGCCAAGGTCAATCGCTCCGACCTGTGGCGCGAGGCGGCGGCCATGAGCGGCGCTAAGGGACCGGCGGGCGACAGCCGCGGCGTCGAGAAGTTCTTCGACGGCAAGGTGTTCGACCCGGCCAATCCCGACGCCTGGCTGGCCGCCCAGCCGATCAAGAAGCTCAGTTGAGGCGCCGATCATGAGTCCGCTCAAACTCAAGGCCGAGGCGGTGTCCGCCGCCCCGGCGCAGCCCGCGCCGGTGCTGGCCCTGCCGCGCCGGACCGCGAACCTTCCGGGCCGCCTCGCCGCCGCGGCCGGCGGGGTGGGGACGGCGGTCCTGCCCCCGACGATCACCCTGCTGGTCGTCCTGCTGGTCTGGCAGATGGCCACGGCCGGACATCCGGAGGGCTTCCCCAGCCCGCTGGCGATCTGGCGGGAATCGCGCCCGCTCATCCTGCATCCATTCTTCAGGAACGGCGGCGTCGATCAGGGCCTGTTCTGGCACATCCTGACCAGTCTCAGCCGCGTGGCCATTGGCTTCTCCATCTCGTCGGTGGTCGGGGTGGCGCTGGGTCTGCTGGTCGGGGCCAACCGCTGGGCCCACCGCGGGCTCGACCCGATCTTCCAGGTGCTGCGCACGGTGCCGCCCCTGGCCTGGCTGCCGATCTCCCTGGCCATCTTCCGCCAGGCCCAGCCCTCGGCCCTGTTCGTGATCTTCATCACCTCGGTGTGGCCGATCATCATCAACACCGCCGTCGGGGTGCGCAACATCCCACGGGACTACACCAACGTCGGACGCGTGCTGCGGTTGTCGCCTTTCGAATACGTCTGGAAAATCCTGCTGCCGGCGGCCACGCCCTACATCTTCACCGGTCTGCGGATCGGCGTCGGGATGTCGTGGCTGGCGATCATTGCCTCCGAGATGCTGCTCGGCGGCGTCGGCATCGGCTTTTTCATCTGGGATCAGTACAACGCCTCGCGCATCACCGACATCGTGGTGGCGCTGGTCTGGGTGGGCCTCGTCGGCTTCGCCCTGGACCGGTTCATCGCCTTCCTGGGTCGGCTCGTCTCGCGCGGCGCATCGGCCAGCTAGAGGAGGTGATCATGTCCAAGGCCTATCTTTCCATCGAAGCGGTCGGCGTGTCCTTCGGGCGCGGGTCCGAGGTGCTGCGCGACGTCAACCTGCAGGTCCAGCGCGGGGAGTTCGTCTCGATCATCGGCCACTCCGGCTGCGGCAAGTCCACCTTGCTCAACGTGGTTGCCGGCCTGCTCCCGGCCACCACGGGGGTCGTGATCCTGGACCGGCGCGCGGTCGATTCCCCGGGGCCCGACC
>JAQGII010000048.1 GCA_028291305.1 Caulobacteraceae bacterium | reverse complement strand
TGATCTACATCCGAATTGCGCCTAAGGAATATTATCAGAAATAATGGATCAGGGCTTGATGGGGACCTCTTCGTATTTGATACCGGCGGGCGCAGTGAACATGGCCGGGTCCGACGGCGCGTCGGTGTCGTAGAGGTCGTAGCGGATCGCCCAGACCAGCTTGCCGCTGCGGTAATAGCGCGCGAACAACGGCTCGCCGACACCGGGTTTTTCGAGGATTTCAACAGTTTCTGTCCCGTCCACGAACCGGTGCACCTGCAGCGCCAGGCCGTCGACGGTTTCGGTCCGGTCGACCTTGGGCGCGTTGGCGGCCACGTAGGCCGCTTCGCAGCCGAACTCCAGGTCCAGGATGCGCGGCGAAATCCGGTCATCCGAGAACACGGCCGCCCGGGTGTTGAACGTCGGTCCCGGGTCCACGATATGGCGGCCGGTCCGGTCGGCCAGGTTGGCCATCCAGATGTTCGGCTCGTCGATCACCGCCAGGGCGTGGACCTTGGTGGTCTCGTCGGGTTGTTCTTCCAGGCGCGACCGACGGGCGCCTTCGCGAAACAGGCTCCTGGGCTTGGCGTCGGAGGACTGCGGATCGATGCCGGGCGTGGTTTCCGTGGTCACGATATGGACGATGCCGGCGGGCGCGCAGGCCGCGGCCGCCGGGCCCGCGAGACCCAGCCAGACCAGGCTCAGGGCAGATGGAATCACCCAGCTTTTCATGCGTCTAACGCCCCAGTTCAAGCAAAGCTCATGCCGTCGTAAGCCGGCTCGACGCCGGGCGGCAGCTCGCGCCGCAGCGTCTCGTAATCCAGGTCGACGTGCATGTTGGTCAGGATGGCGCGCTCGGGTCTCACCCGGTCGATCCATTGCAGGGCCTGGTCCACCGAGGCGTGCGTCGGGTGCGCGCGGTAGCGCAGGGCGTCCAGCACCCACACCCGCACCCCCTCCAACAGGTCGAAACTGGCCTCCGGCAGGCCCACCACGTCGCTGGAATAGGCAACGTCGCCAATACGATAGCCGACGGAGCGGATGTTGCCGTGGTCCTGGTCGAAGGTCTGCACCGGGATCGCGCCGGACGGGCCGTCGATGGTCCAGCGTTCGCCGAACCCCGGCAGCTCCAGGCGCTCGCAAATGGCCGGATAGCCGCCCTCGCCTTCGAACACGTAGGAGAAGCGGCGGCCGATGTTGCTCCAGGTGTGGGCGTCCATGAAGCAGGGCGTGCGCCGCTGGTGGCGGATATAGAAGGCGCGCAGGTCGTCGATGCCGTTCACCTGGTCGGCGTGGTCGTGGGTATAGAGCACCGCATCGACGCGCTTGACCCCCGCCGCGGCGGTCTGCAGCCGCAGGTCCGGCGAGGTGTCGATCAGCACCGTGGTCTCCTGCCCGGGCCCCTCCTCCGAGCGCCGCCGCACCATCATCCCGCAGCGGCTGCGCTGGTTCTTCGGGTTGGAGGGATCGCACACGCCCCAGGCGCCGTCCGCGCGCGGCACCCCGCCCGAGGAGCCGCAGCCCAGGATCACATATTCCAGCGCCCCGCTCATGCCGCCGTCTCCAGGGCCGGCCTCGGGATGCGGTCGAACAGGTCGAAGAAGGCGTCCTCGGTGCGCGCTTCGGCCTCGGCCAGGGTCCAGCCTCGGATCTCGGCCAATTTGCCAAGGATATGAGGGATATAGGCGGGTTCGTTGCGACGGCCTCGGAACGGGACCGGGGCCAGATAGGGGCAGTCCGTCTCGACGATGATGCGGTCGGCGGGCATGTCGCGGATCACCGCGCGCACCGCCTCCGCCTGCTTGAAGGTGGCGATGCCGGAAACCGAGAACCATGCGCCCAGCGCCACCACCCGCCGGGCCAGGTCGGCGCCCGAGGTGTAGCAGTGCATCAAGAGCTTGAACGCGCCCTTGGCGTGCTCCTCCTCCAGGATCTGGCCCATCGCCTCGTCCGCCTCCCGCGTATGCACCACCAGCGGCAGGCCGGTCCGGCGGGCCGCCTCGATGTGGACGCGGAACACGGCGGCCTGCACCTCGCGCGGCGACAGGTCGTAGTGGAAATCCAACCCGCACTCACCGATGCCCACCACCTTGGGCCGAGCCGCCAGGGCCTCTAAGGTTCCGGCGTCAAGCGATGGATTTTCCTTGGCTTCGTGGGGATGCATTCCGACCGTGGCCCAGATGTCGTCATGGCCCATGGCGATGGCGTGCACCGCCTCGAACGCGGAGACCTTGTCGCAGATGGTCAGCATCAGCCCAACGCCCGCCTGGCGCGCGCGATCGATCACGGCGGCCTGGTCCCCGGCGAACTGCGGCGCGTGCAGATTGACGTGGCTGTCGATCAGCATGTCCGTCAGGCCCGCGCCGCTTGGCGCAGGCGGCCGATGGCGGTGAAGAAGGCGTCGGCGCGGTCCAGGTTGACGGCCTCCACCTCGCGCGGCAGGGAGTTCAGGCCCTCCCAGGCCCGCGCCCAGCGCTCGATCTCGGCCGTGGCCCCCTGCTCGCTCGCCCGCACGGTCATGGCGTGCACCTGGTCGGCCAGGCGATCGAACAGCATCTCGAACCGCTTTTGCCCTTCGCCGCCGCGGAAGCTGTCGGCCACCGCCAGCAGGGCGGCGTCGTCGGTGTCGGGCAGGCGGCTCAGGATCTCGTGCGCCACGGCGTCCGCCTGCAGCGCGCCGCCCTCGGCCATCGACAGGGCGCGGCCGGGCGCGCCCTTGGCCATGTGCGCCAACCGGGCCCCCTCCTCCGCGCCCAGGCCCATGCGGGCCTCCAGGAAGCCCTGAATGCGCGCCTCGCTCCAGGCGGGGAAGGCCAGCCGGCGGCAGCGCGAGCGGATGGTGGCGATCAGTCCGCCCGGCGCGTGCGACACCAGGAACAGCACGCCGCGGGCCGGGGGCTCCTCCAGAGTCTTGAGCAAGGCGTTGGCGGCGTTGATGTTCATGTCGTCGGCGGCGTCGACGATGGCCACCCGGTAGGGGGCGCTGGCCGGCGCCTTGGAGAAGAACTCCGGCAGCTTGCGGGCGTCGTCCACCGGAATGTATTTGCGCGGCTTGCCGTCCTCGGACGCCAGCTCCAGCACCATCAGGTCCTGGTGCGAGCGGGCGGCGACCTGGCGGCTGACCGGATCGGCGGGATCGGATCCCAGCAGGCCGTGGCTCGGGTCCGGCCGCGCGCCGAGCAGGCGGCGGGCGGCGCGGTAGGCGAAGGTGGCCTTGCCCACGCCTTCGGGACCGGTCAGCAGCCAGGCGTGGTGCAGGCGGCCGCGCTGCATGGCTTCCAGGAAGGCGGTCTCCACGGCCTCGCCGCCGTCGTAGCCGAACACCTCGCGCGGATGCGGGGCCTCGGCGGCGCTCACGCGGCGGCTCCGACGGGCAGGCGCGCCGAGACGGCGGCCCAGATCGCCTCGGAAACCGCATCGCGTGGGGCCAGGGCGTCGATCACGGCGCAGCGCGCCGGCTCGGCCTGGGCGATGGCCAGGAAGGCGTCGCGCAGCCGCTGGTGGAAGGCCAGGCCCTTGGCCTCGAACCGGGCCTCGGGTCCGCCCCGGTGGCCGGCGCGCTGCAGCCCCTGCTCCACCGGCAGGTCGAGGACCAGGGTCAGGTCGGGCCGGGTCTGCTCCAGCACATGGGTTTCCATCGCCGCCAGGAAATCCGGCGACACGCCGCCGCCGGCGCCCTGGTAGGCGCGCGAGGAGTCGGCGAAGCGGTCGCTGATCACCCAGGCGCCGCGCTCCAGCGCCGGTCGGATGGTGCGTTCGATGTGGTCGCGCCGGGCGGCGTACATCAGCAGGGTCTCGCTGACCGCCGACCAGCGGTCCGGATCGCCGGTGACCAGCAGGGCGCGGATCGCCTCGGCGCCGGACGAGCCGCCCGGTTCGCGCGTGGCCACGACCTCGGCCCCGGCGCCCTTCAGGCGCTCGGCGAGGATGCGGACCTGGGTGGATTTCCCCGCCCCTTCCCCGCCTTCGAAAGTGATGAAATAGCCGCGCGTCACGGGCCTCACATTGGCCGGTTCGCCGGCCGGCGCAAGCCGGCAACGGCAGATTCCGGTCGATCAGGAGCCGGCCACGACCCGCGCGTCGGGCACGCCCAGGGCGGCGGCCTGGCTGCGCGCCGCTGCGGCGGCGGTCGGGCTGGAGAAGCCGTGCACCACCACGCGATAGAGGGTCTGGCCATTGCGCGCGAACGGCTCGACCTCCGGCAGGCCGACGCCGTCCAGGCGGGCGGCCAGGGCCTCGGCGTTGGCGCGGCTGGAAAACACCCCGGCCTGGACCTGGAAGCTGACGGCGGCGGCCGGCGCTGCCGGGGCCGAACCGGCCAGCAGGGAATCGACGTCGGCCAGGGCGGCCTGCTGCTGCGGCGGCGCGGCTGCATACGACGGCGGACCGGAGCTCTGCAGCGACGCCAGGGGAACCTGGCTCACCGCCGGCGCGGCGGCCACCGCCAGGGGCGGATCGGGTTGCGGCGCCGGGAGCGGGACGACGGGCGCCTTCGCCAGCTGGACCGGCGCCGGCAAAGCCTTGGGGGCGGGCGGCTGCGGCGGGTTGGAGGCCTGGTACTGCCGCTGGTCCGGCGGCGTCGGGGCGCGGCCGACATAGCGCACCCTCACCTTGGTCACCCCGGCCGTAACGAAACCGAGCTCGGCGGCGGCGGCCTTGGACATGTCGATCACCCGTCCGTCGACGAACGGGCCGCGGTCGTTGACCCGCACGATCACGGTGCGCCCGTTGGCCAGGTTGGTCACCTCCACCAGGCTCGGCAGCGGCAGCGTCTTATGCGCGGCCGACGGCAGGCCCATGTCGAACACCTCGCCGTCGGCGGTGTAGCGGTTGTGGAACTGCTCGCCGTACCAGGAGGCGATGCCGATCTCGTCATAGCTCGGCTGGTCCTGCGGATAATACCAGACACCCTTGACCTGATAGGGCTTGCCGACCTTGTAGCCGGCGTAGCGCGAGGTGGGCGCGCCCCCGGTCCCGGCGTCCAGGGGGCGGGGCCCCGAGGCGCAGGCCGCCAGGGTCAGCGCCGCCAGGGTGAGGAGCGAGGCGCGCGAGGCCCAGGCCGGCGTCCCCGATGTCTGCAGAGCATCCGCTCCCATGTCGTCTGCCCCCGTCCCGTCCCGGCCCAATCCGGACCAGGCTAATCCGGGAGGTTTTAAACAGGGTTAACCTTGATTGCACGGCCCCGGCGGCGGCGCGCGCATGGCCTGATGGCTTGCCGCCCCCGGTCCTTCATGGCATCCGTCCCGCGCATTGGCGCCCGGTCCAGCGGCATGCGCCTGATTTGACGACCCTGGACGGGTGGCCGAGTGGTTTAAGGCAGCGGTCTTGAAAACCGCCGTAGGTGAAAGCCTACCGTGGGTTCGAATCCCACCCCGTCCGCCAGCTGCGAGGTCAGGCCGGACCCATAGCGAAGTTGTCTCTCACCGCCGAACCATCTGGATCAACGTCAGCGCAATCTCGGCCAGGATGAGGCCGACAATGATGGTTTCGAGCCGCAGCGCGCGCCGGGTGTCGATGAGGTCGGTCAGCACCGTCACGGTTTCACCGATCAGGTCGAGCTTGCGGGCCAGGGTTTCCGCGCGCTCGACCAGTTCATACTCGTCCTCCAGCCGGGCATACAAACGCTCAAGATCAGGGCGGTCCCACAGGATGTCGGGCTTTTCACGGACCGCCACGCGCTCAGCCAGCCGGTGCTGGACCAGCAAGGCCGATCCGATCAAGCGGATCATGTCCCGCCGTCCGCCTGGACTGCGACCGGTGGCGGCCAGTTGGCGCGCCCAGGGCTCTACCGTATCGAAAACCTTGGCGACCTGGCGTTCGTCCTGAGCGAGCGCAGCGCTTTTGGCGAGGGCGTCGGCGACCACCAGCAATTTATCGGGCGCCAAGGCGCCGATCCGCACGACGCCGTCAGCGCCGACGCCTTCGTCCTGATCATCGCGTAACGCGAGCTGGATCCTTTCTTCCTCGCGTTCCGACAGGACGCCCTGCACGCGCGGCAAGATTCTCTCGAGCACCTGCTCCTCGGCCTTGGAATCCAGGCCGATCAGAACGACGACGCCGTAGCGGAAGACGACGACCAGTCCATTGTCCGTGGAAAAGGAAAGCGGGGCCGTCGAGATCGCATCGCGCCGCTCCAGCCCGGCGGTGTCGATCCGCTCGCCCAGAACCAAGGCCCTCGCAGACAGCGTCGACGAAGTCGGATCAGCAGGCGGTTCGGTCGACATCGGAAGACTTCAGCACGGTTCAGGTGGGTCGGTCAGGCAGCATCTCCGGCGCCGCGGCGTCCGCGCCGACAGGCGGGTCTGTGACGTCCTCGTTCGCGTTCCCGGAATCGGCGTGAAAAAGGTCGTGGCGCGGTTTGGATCGACGGCGTCTGCACACCTATCAAGGCGGCGACGCGGCGATCGTTCCGGCCGGGGCGCGTCACAATGTGATCAACACGGGCCTGTACGGGCGCTCAAGGCTCCGCATCGCTCTCACAGGGTGAGGTGAGGCTCGTCCAAGCAGTACCCCACCCGCTTGCGTTGCAGGCGGGTGGGGTCCGATGCTCAGTACTGGTGGGGCCGCAGGCGACCCCAATACATCCGCTTCGTTAGAACTTCATCGACGCTTCCACACCGAAGGTGCGGGGCGCGTTGAAGTTGCCGTAGTCGCCCAGCGTGGACCGGTTGGCGGTCGCGGCGCGTTCACGACCGACATCGCGATCGCCGTCTTCTGGACGTTGGTCTCGGTTTTCGTCGCGGTGACGATGACTTCTTCGAGCGGGGCGCCCGGCGCCGTCCCCGCCGCGTCGGCGGCGCAGGCCGGTTGCGCAATCGCGTACGCCAGCGCGGCAATCGCCGCGCCTTGAAGATAGGTTCGCATCGGATATCCCCTTAGGTATTTTTTTTGCTGAAGTCCGCGGCGGACCAAACCTCGGAGGAGTGTCACGTCAGTGACGTACGTGTGAACTTTCGGCGACGAAGTGGATATTCTTTGCAAAGTTGAATTATTGTGCCGGTGGTGACGTTCTCGACTTATCGCCCGTGACGGCTCTCTCAGAGCAACTTGAACCGGCGGCAACCGCTTCCTCAAAGAGCGCCATCTCCCCGATCGCCAGACCTGGGAGGACTACCGCTCGCCCTGGCTGAGTAGCGCACACCGGCCGGCCCAGCCCGGCCGCCGACCCCGTCAGCGTCGCCGCCGCATCAGCCCCGCCAACGGCAGTCCGATGATCAACGGGAGCGCCAGGAACAGCACATGCCCGGGCGTCGGCAGGGCGACGAGCGCCGGCAATCCCGTGGACGTACGCACCAGAACCAGCGCCATGTCCTAGGATCCGTATCCAGTGATGCAGCCAAGCTGTGGGAGATGCGTTAGGCCGAAGCGGGACTGTTTGCGGTCGCCGCCTTGCAGATAGGAGAACCCTATGAAGCCGATCCCGGGGACCTTCGCGGCCTTGAGCATCCTGGCCTGTGTCGGCCTGGTCATGGCGGCGGCGTTCGTGGGCGGGCTCTGGCTACTCGCCGAGGGCGCCGCCTGGGTCGGGCACGAATTGCCCCGGCCGATTCTGTAGCCGCGCTCGCGGCGGCGTTGGGCTTCCCCGCCGGGCATGAGGGCAAAGACTGGATGGACGCCCCGGTCCCGCCGCGTCCATGGCCTGACGTTCGGCAGGAACCTGCATAGCAGCGGAGCGTTTCAGTAGCGTTCAAGAAGCCGCCGCCAAGGATAGCCCTCAATGCTGGCCACCATAGCTGTCGTACTACTCGTCCTTTGGCTTCTTGGTTTTTTTGCCTTCCACGTCACGACCGCGGTCATTCATGTACTGCTGATCATCGCGGTGGTCATGGTCGTCTTGCATTTCGTGCGCGGCCGCAGAGGAATCTAATCGGCTGGACGAGCCCAATCGGCTGAAGCGCGGCGATCGACGATCCGACCTTCTGAGCCTGCCGGCGCCAGCGGTGGACGATGGGCTCGGGCCCACGGGCGTCGGCCCTGTGGCTTGAGCGGTGGAAGCGCAGCGTGCCGCTGGGCTCGCGACCGACAACAGCCGCCACGCTTCCTGCTATCAAGTTACCTCAGAAACCAAGGCTAAGCTAGTTGAGGCCTGGGTCGCTCTTGCGTCGACCGCCCCCGCTTGAGGCGGAGCCGCCCTTGCGTCCAGCTTTGGCGGCCAAGCTCTGGTCTTGGGAAAAACTCCGCTTCTCGCTGGGAACGCTCGCTCCGCCCTTGCGGGCGATCTCACGCTGCTTCTCAGGGGACATCGCGGCGAAGCCGCGCCGGGACTTTGGTGTCGTTTTATCAGTATCCACAACGGTGCTCCATGCATCCCCCGCTGTCGAACGATTAACGTCACCGTTTGTTTCACGTAAATATGGGCGAATTGATGATTTGGTTTGCTATGCCGTCAGACTCTCCAGAGAGGCGACTGCTACAATCTGCCGCATCGAGGATTTAGATTGAGACCGCCCGCCGTACAGCCGAGTTTAAGGCGCCGATTTTAATCAGATAGCGCATGAATCGGGGGCGGCCCTGGCGGCGCCGACAACACCCGGAAGCCCAGCGAATTCAGCCCCTTCGCCAATCGCCAACGGCTTGGTCGCGGAGACGTTTGCCTGCCTTCCGGCACAACCCAACATTGCCAGCGGCATGGCAATTCAGAACAATAAAGAACTCACCTGGGCGTCAGAGAACCTCTTGTATTCGCCGAAATTAGACGCTTCTCTATTTAATGGAACTGGGCGGCAAGCTCAGCCAGGAATAATGCGGGAGGTCTTATGAGCGATCGATCCTATCGCCTCTACAACCTGAGCGATCAGGGGGGCATCGTGGGAGCCGTGAACAGGAGTTTCGCCGACGATTCCGAAGCGCTCAGCCATGCCCGCGAACTTCTCGAGCGCGTCCCGGCGATCGAAATTTGGCAGACAGATCGGCTGGTGGGGCGCGTTGTCCGGAGTTCCCACTCGTAAAAGCCTCGATCGACTGGGCTTCTGGCGGCCGCCTCTGGCTGGCATGCCCTTGGCGCGCGGCCGCGCGCC
>JAQGII010000045.1 GCA_028291305.1 Caulobacteraceae bacterium | reverse complement strand
CGCGGTGGACGCGCCCGCCAGCCTGCTCTGCGCCGGCGTGACCCTGGCGGTGTCGGCCCTAGGCCGGCTCTACCTGGCGGCTGGCGGCGTCCTGGCCAGCGGTCGCGCGACCCGCGTCCTGCTTTGGCTGGGGATAGCCCTGGCGGCCATCGGCGGCGGGCCCGTGGGGCCGGCGGCCGTGATCCTCACCGGCGCCGCGCTGTGGGCGGTCGACCGCAGGGCGCTCTGGCTGCGCTCCCTGGGCTGGGGCTGGGGCCTGATCCTGATCGCCGCGCTGGTGGGCCCTTCCCTGGTGGCCGGCGCGATCGACGCCGCCGACGGCTCGGTCCCCGCCTGGCCGGCGCTGGCCGGCGGCGCGCGGACCCCGGGATTCCACCTGCTGCTCTCGCCCCTGCTGCTGTTCCCCTTCACCCTGCTGCTGCCCCCCGCCCTGGTCCTGGCCTGGCGCGGACGGCGCGAGCCGGGCGTGAAGGTGGCGCTCTGCTGGCTGCTGCCGTCATGGCTGGTGCTGGAATTCAGCCGCGGCCAGCCCCTGGCCGGCGGGCTGATCGTCTATGGCGCCCTGGCCTGGCTGGGCGCCGCGGCCGTGACGCGCGGCGCGGGCCAGCTGTCCATGCGCCTCGGCGCGGCGCTGCAGATCGCGGTCGCCGCGGTCTGGATCGCCTTGATCCTCTATACGGCCGGGCGGTTCGGCGGCCCCGCCGCCGTGGCCTGGAGCGCGGCGGGCTGCGCCCTGCTGGCGGGGGCGGCCCTGGGCGGGGGCGCGATGATGCAGGGCGAGCGTCCCTGGCGCGCCGTGGTCCTGGCGGGAATGCTGGGCCTGGCGGCCCACGCCGTGGTGCTGGCCGGCGCGGCGCCGCGCATGCAGGCGCTGTGGCTGTCCCAGCGGGCCGCCGCCGCCCTGGCCCAGGCCGGCCTCGATCCCCGCAGCGGCGTGGCCCCCGGCCCCGTCGCCGTCACCGGTTTCGGCGAACCGAGCCTGACCTTCGCGCTCGGCGGCCTGACCGAGGCGCTGTCGCCGCAGGACGCGGCGGACGCCATCGGCGAGGGCCGCCCTGCGATCGTGGAGGCACGCCAGGAGCCGGCCTTCCTGGCCGCGCTGAAGGCCGGCGGCCGGCAGGCCCGGCGGGCAGGCGAGGTCGACGGATTCGACTACGCCAACGGGACGCCGACGCGGCTGATCCTCTACGGCGCCCGCCAGACCCCTAGACCGGCCCCCTAGATCTGGGCGACTTCGACCTGGCTCGCCGGCGCGGGGGCCTCGACCCGCTTGGGCCGCTTGGCCAGGCCGGTGACGCCGCCGGAGGACAGCAGGCCCACGTCGGCCAGGGCCATGGTGATGGCCCATTTGTTGGCCGCGGCGATGTAGCGGGGCTGCCAGACCGGGTCGTACTTGTCCTTGTACCGGCGCACGCCCTGGAAGTTGTAGAGGTCCTCGCCGCGCTCGAACAGCAGCCGGCCGAGCCGGGACATGACCGGCGCCAGGGGCCGCGCCTCCAGGCCCGCCAGGGGCGCCATCCCGAACTCGAAGGCGCGGTAGCCCTGGTCGCGGCCCCACTGCAGGAGCTCCACGAACAGGAAGTCCATGATGTTCTTGGGCGCCTCGGCCGAATAGCGCATCAGGTCCATGGAGAAGGAGTTGTGGTTGGCCGTGGTCCACAGGTTGGCGAAGGCGACAATGCGCCCATCGAGCTTGACCAGGGCGCAGTGGAATTCACCGATGTAGGCCGGGTCGAAGCGGCCCATGGAGAAGCTCTTCTCGCCGCCGGCGTGGTGCGACAGCCAGGCGTCGGAGATGGTCTTCAGTTCGGCCATCAGGGTGCGGGTCTGGCCCGGAGCGACCACTTCGAACACCGCCCCCGCCTCGCCGGCCTTGCGCCAGTTGCGCCGCAGGACCTCGCGCTTGCGGCCCTGCAGGTTGAAGCTGTCCAGTCGGACATTGGCGGACTCGCCGGTCTTCTGCAGGGCGAAGCCCATCTCCACGATCTCGGGCAGGATGCCGGGCCCCATGGCGTAGAACACCGGCCGGGCGGCATGGGCGTCGGCCAGCTCGCGGAACCGCCAGAGCAGTTCCTGCCGCTCGCTGACCAGGCCGACCGGGGCCCCGAAAGCGACCCAGGACCGGCCGCGCACCCCGAACATCAGGAAGGTCTTGCCGGAGACGGAGAACAGGAACCGCTTGTCCCCGAGCAGCGCCAGGTTGGAATCCGGAGACGGGTCCTCGGCCTGCGCCAGGATGGCCCGGACCTGCTCGAAATCGGGGTCGGAGTCCTCGACGATCGGCGGCGTGGCGGGGGTCGAAATCAGGCGCCACAGCCCCAGCGCCAGGAACAGCACGCCCGCCCCGGTCCAGGCGCGCAGCGACCGGCTGGCGTCGGCGCTGACCATCACCCGCCACCAGAGCTGGTCGCCGTAGGCCACGTTGTGGAACGACCACAGACTGAGCATCCCGGTGCCGATCAGGGCCATCAGGGCGGAGAACATCCAGCCGGGCGTGATGTCGAGCCGGCTGAGCCGGGCTATGCGCGGGAAGGCCTCATGCAGCGGCAGCAGGACCACGCACAGGACGGCCAGGACCGCGGTCTCCTCCCAGTTGACCCCCTTGAGCAGGGCCAGGGTGGCGGCCACGGCCAGCAG
>JAQGII010000502.1 GCA_028291305.1 Caulobacteraceae bacterium | reverse complement strand
GGATCTCGGTCAGGTGGGTGGTCAGCACCGTGGCCGGGTCGACGATGGTATAGCCGCGGAAGGTGGCCTCCTCGCGCAGGGCCTCGTCGATCCAGGTGGCGGGCAGGCCGAAGGCGGGCTCGCGCACCTGCTCGCCGGGAATGCTCACCTCGGCGCCGCGCGGGTCCATGGCCAGCAGGGAGCCCAGCCGCACCTCGCCGTTGCCGGTGTCCATCTCCTTGATGCGGATGGCGTAGCCCTGGTTGGCCAGGCGCATGTTGTCGAGGATGCGCACCGGCGGCATGACGAAGCCGAAGTCGGCGGCCAGGGTGCGGCGCAGGGCGCGGATCTGGTCGGTGAGGCGGCGGCCCTCCAGGTCGTTGATCAGGCTGAGCAGGCCGTAGCCCAGCTCGATCTTGACGTCGTCGATGGCCAGGGCGCTGGCGATCGGCTCCTCGTCCTGGCCTTCGCCGGTGGCGGCGGCGGCCGGCGGCGGGCGCTTGGCCAGGGCTTCGGCGGCGCTGGCGTCGTTGGTGCGCCGCCAGGCCAGCATGCCGGTGCAGATCGAGATGGCGACGAAGGGAAGGATCGGCATCCCCGGCACGAAGGCGATCACGCCGGCGGCGGCGGCGACCATGCCCAGGGCGATGGGGTTCATGGCCAGCTGGGCGACCAGGGCCTTGTCGGCCGAGCCTTCCACGCCGGCCTTGGACACCAGGAAGCCGGCGGCGATGGAGATGATCAGGGCCGGCACCTGGCTGACCAGGCCGTCGCCGATGGTCATGATGGTGTAGCTGGAGGCGGCCTGGGTGATCGGCAGGTGGTGCTGCAGCACGCCGATGATCATGCCGCCGATGATGTTGATGGCGGTGATGATCAGGCCGGCCACGGCGTCGCCGCGCACGAACTTGGAGGCGCCGTCCATGGCCCCGAAGAAGGTCGATTCCTGTTCGACCTCCTTGCGCCGGCGCTTGGCCTCGACGTCGTCGATCAGCCCGGTCGACAGGTCGGCGTCGATGGCCATCTGCTTGCCGGGCATGGAGTCCAGGGTGAACCGGGCGGCCACTTCGGCGATCCGCGTCGAGCCCTTGGTGATGACCACGAAGTTGACGATCACCAGGATGGCGAAGACGATCACGCCGATGACGTAGTCGCCCTGCATCATCAGCTGGCCGAACGCCTGGATGACGTGGCCGGCGGCCTCGGTGCCCTCGTGCCCGCGGCTGAGGATCAGGCGGGCCGAGGCGATGTTGAGGCCGAGGCGGTACAGGGTGGTGACCAGCAGCACGGTGGGGAAGGCGCTGAACTCCAGCGGCTTCTTCATCAGGACGGCGGTCATCAGGATCAGCACGGCGCTGGTGATCGACATGGCCAGCAGGAAATCGAGCAGCCACGGGGGCGCCGGCACGATCAGCAGCACGATGATGCCGACGACGCCCAGCGCCATCGCCACTTCGCCGCGCGCGGCCCACTTCCACATCGCCTTGGCGTCGGGCCGGCCGTTGGAGAAGGCCGCCAGGTTCAGGCCGAGCTCAGCCATCTAAGCCCGCCGGCAGAGAGGCATCCCTCCCCCTCGATGGGGGAGGGGCAGGGGTGGGGCTGCGTCTACAAGGCTGACGGAGGGGCGAAGGAGGCCGCGCGCCTCACGCGCCGAGCCTGAAAAGCATGGCGCACGCACCCCCATCCCCGGCCCTTCCCCCATCGAGGGGGAAGGGAGGTGAGTTCTAACCATCGCGTGCGACCCAGCTTCCCATCGGCCCACCATGCCCTGAGTCTCCAGCAGCCCTAGGCCGCGCTGGCGGCGCTCATGCCGGCCTGGGGCGCGGGGACGGACACGCCCATTTCCGAATATTCCTTGAGCTTGTTGCGCAGGGTGTGGATCGAGATGCCCAGGATGGTGGCCGCGTGGGTGCGGTTGCCCAGGCAGTGGGTCAGGGTGTCGAGGATCAGCTTCTGTTCGACCTCGGCCACCGTATGGCCGACCAGGGCCGCCAGGTTGACGTCGCCGTAGGCCGAGCCGACCGCCTGGGCTGCGCGGGTGGCGGCCATGGCGGCGACCGAGCCGTTGCTGGCCGCGCCGGCGGCGGGCTCCAGGGGCTGTCCGTCCGGCAGGCGGATCGCGGCCTCGTCGATCTCGGCGCCCACCGACAGCAGCACCGCGCGGTGCAGGGCGTTCTCCAGCTCGCGCACGTTGCCGGGCCAGCGGTGCGACACCAGCCGGCGGCGGGCCTCGGCCGACAGCGGGCGCTCGGAGATGCCGTTGGCGGCGGCGTACTTCTTGGAGAAGTGCTCGGCCAGCGCCAGGATGTCGCCCGGCCGCTCGCGCAGGGCCGGCAGGCGCAGGTTGACCACGTTCAGGCGGTAGAGGAGGTCCTCGCGGAAGGTCCCGCTCTTCACCGCCTGGGTCAGGTCGCGGTTGGAGGTGGCCAGGATGCGGATGTCGATCCGCACCGGCTTGGCGCCGCCCACCCGGTCGATCTCGCGCTCCTGGATGGCGCGAAGCAGCTTGGCCTGCAGGCGCACGTCCATTTCCGAGATCTCGTCCAGCAGCAGGGTGCCGCCGTTGGCTTCCTCGAACTTGCCGATGCGGCGGGCCAGGGCCCCGGTGAAGGCGCCCTTCTCATGCCCGAACAGCTCGCTCTCCAGCAGGTTCTCGGGGATGGCGGCGCAGTTGACGCTGATGAACGGACGGTCGTGGCGGCGCGATTTCTTGTGCAGGTAGCGGGCCATCACCTCCTTGCCCACGCCGCTTTCGCCGGTGATCAGGATCGAGGCGTCGGACGGGGCGACCTGGTCGGCCAGCTTGAGCATGTGCTGCATGGCCGCGTCGCGCGTCACCATCGGCCGTTCGTCGTCGGAGACGGCCGCCAGCACCGCGGCGATCAGCTCGGCGTCGGGCGGCAGGGGGATGAATTCCTTGGCCCCGGCGCGGATGGCGGCGGCCGCCCTGTCGGGGTCCGGATTGACGCCGCAGGCGACCACGGGGACGTGGATGCGCTCGGCCTCGTTGGCGGCGATCAGGCTGGCGATGTCCAGCTCGTAGTCGACCATCATCAGGTCGGCGCCCTGGCCGGCGCGCAGGGCGTTGGTGGCCGCCAGGCAGGTTTCGACGTGGGACACCTTGGCGCCCGCCGCCATGGCCATCTTCACCGCCGTCGTGATCTGGCCGTTGAGCCGTCCGACAATCAGGAGCCGCATGGGTCTGTTCCTTCGCTCGACGGGGCCTAGAGGCCGCCGTCGCCGTCCTTGATGATTTCCGTCATGGTCACGCCCAGCCGGTCGTCGACGATGACGACCTCGCCGCGCGCCACCAGGCGGTTGTTGACGTAGATGTCGAGGGCCTCGCCGACCTTGCGGTCCAGCTCCAGCACCGAGCCCTGATTGAGCTGCAGCAGTTGGGCCACGGTCATGCTGGCCTTGCCGAGCACGGCGGAGATGTTGACCGGCACGTCGAAGAC
>JAQGII010000501.1 GCA_028291305.1 Caulobacteraceae bacterium | reverse complement strand
AGCGGTTGAAGGCCATCGCCTTGTACTGGGCGTTGGGCTTGGTCACCGAGGCTTTGCCGCCGGGGGTAAGGACGTCATAGGCGGCGGTATAGGGGCTGTTGAACCGCGCTATCTTGTCGGCCGTTTTGATGTTGTTGTAATTCTTCAACAAATTGATGGAGTTGCGCAGAACGCCCTCGGCGGGGATGAGGCCGTCGGTGCTGGAAGCGCCATCGACCGATCCGTAGACCACCATCGTGGGCATCCTCACGTCGCCCTTGGTCTTGAGGTCGGCCACCCAGGCCTGGATGTCCGGGGTGAAATCGCCGATGCCGCTGTTGGGCGAGATCGCGGCGAAGAGCTTGGGATGGGTGATGCCTTCCACGAAGGTCATGCCGCTGCCAAACGAGAACCCCTGCAGATAGGTCCGAGTCCGATCGACGCCGTACTCGGCCGCCACCTCGTTGATCACCTTCTCGATGGCCTTGGCGTCCTCGGCTTCGGGCTTGGTGAAGTCCCAGCGGTTCTGTTGTCCGTTGAGATAGACGGTGACGAAGCCTTCCTTCTCGCCGACCTCATGCCAGCGGACCTGGCTCAGATACATCCAGGCCGGATAGCCGGCGCCGTGAAGCGACAGCACAAGCGGAAGGGACTGGCCCTTGCGATAGGTCGACGGCGTCTTGACGTAGTATTTGTAGGTCCGGTCGCCGACCGTGGTGGTGTGGATCTCGAACGCCTTGTTCACCTCCGGCTCGGTCATCATCGCGCCGACCTCGCCGTTGGGCGAAGACGTCCAGCGCGCGGTATGGCCGAAGAACTGGGCCCAGATCGCCGAGGCCATGGCTTCGTCATAGCGGGCCCCGGCCGGCACGGTGGTGACACGGACCTGCTCGACCGGATTGGTGGAATTGGCGTAGACGCTGGCCGTGAAGCCCCCGATGGTCCGTGTCGCAGGCGAGCCCGACACGGCGTTGGCGTGCTTCCAGTAGTCGGCCAGGCGCATCTCGGCGGCGGTGGGCGCGCCGGTGGTGAACAGCCACGCCGGCACGGGCACGTCCTTTTTCAGTGGCCGCCACGCGGGGACGACCATCTTGCCGCCTCGCTGATTTTCGAAATAGCCCTGGGCGGTTTCGTCGCCCTTGGCGAAGGCCGCGTCGTAGGCGACGCCGTCGAGGGTGGCCACGGCCGTGATCAGGCCGGGGTTGTCCATCGCGAATTCCTGCGCCACGCGGCCGCCGGCTCCGGCGCCGGTCATGTATTGCCAGGGCTGCCAGGTGCCGTAGCGCACGGGGCCGGCGGGACGGCGAAGGGCGGCCGCCGGCTCGTCCCCGGCGACGCCGCGGTTGAGGGGTTCGGCCGGCGCCGGCCGGGCGGGCCGGTTGTCGGCCTGTCCGGGCGCGTCGGCCGTCAAATGGGTGCTGGCGTGGTCGTAGACCGCCTTCAGATAGGCGTTTTCGTCGCTGCTGAAGGGCGACCAGGTCTTGTCCTGGGCCTCAGGGAAGATGACCACGAAGCCGTTATCTTCGGCGACCTTGATCCAGCCCGACGTTGCGGCGAACTGCTCCGCCGTCTGGCCGTTGTCGTGCAGGGCGTAGACCAGGAAGTTGTAGCCCTGCCGGTTGGCTTTTGACGAGGCGTAATAGGAGTAGGCCCGGTTCTGCCCCGCCATGCCGCCGCCGACGCTGATGACGTTCCGCTTGAGGCTGGGGGCGTCGGCGGCCTGCGCCGGGTGGGGCAGGGCGAGTGCGGCTACGATCAGGGCCAGCGCCGCCGCGCAGGAGGCGAGCCGTTCGAGCGGTCGCCCCAGCTTCTGCGCCGCGAGGCGCGTCCATAACAACAGTCTCATTTTGTTTCCTCCGTATTATGAGGATTTACTGGACCTTCCGGCGCCAATGATCTTGAGCCGTCGGGATACCAATAGATCCCTGGTTGGACGGGAAAGTTCGACGGATGTCGGTTTCTTTCCTCATCTGAATGACGAGCAGGACTTGTCTCCTGGTTGCTCCGCGCGCTCGCGCGAAGCGCCGGCCAATGACTCTTGGGTCAATGGCGTTTGGCCAGCTCGTATATTGAGGAAGATCGAGGCGATTTTGAATATATTTAGAATACCCACATTTTATGTCGAATTATATCAAATATTGTTTTGCGTAATTTTGAGCGGAAGGTTGAAAATATTTCAGTAGTGTTCCGGTGCTGAAATGTTGCCGGGCCTGCCGCGGCCTCCTCCGCCCCCGAGCCGGCAGTTCCCGGGGTTCGAGAGCTTCGATCTGTTCTGCGAGCAGCCCTGCTCGCAAGGTAACCTTCCGGTGATCGATGCGGGCGGGGCCGGGGCGCAAGCTCAACAGCTATTGACCTTGATCTCGATTCGAGATTTGTCAGAAGGCAAGAAGTGGTGATGCAATAATTGTATCATATAAATATAGTTCGACATAGTTTGGTATAAACTGCCAGAACGCGAAATCTGCATAAGTAGAATCGTGCCGGGAAAGTTCGCGGGTCGCCGGTCAAAACCTGACGGCCCGACGGGATGACAGATCAAGCTTGAGCCCTGGGGAGGGACGCCAAATGAAACTAGTCGCCGCGCTGTGCGGAGGGGTGAGTCTGTTGGCCGTTGGATCGGCTGCCCATGCACAACAGGCTGCTGCGCCGAATGCGCCAGCCGCCCAACCATCCTCCACCATCGATATGGTGGTGGTCACCGGCTCGCGCATCGTGCGCAACGGCTACGCCGCACCGACGCCGGTCACGGTGGCGCCCGCCGCGCAGTTGGAAGCGATCACGCCGACCGACATCTCCGACGCCTTGGTCAAGCTGCCCGTGTTCAACGGCTCTGTCCTTCAGGGCGCCGGATCCAACGGCAGCGGGGTGTCGGGCAACTACCTGAACCTTCGGTCCTTCGGCATCAACCGGACGCTCATCCTGATGGATGGCCTGCGGGTCGCGCCGACCAACTTCAACGGCCAGGTCGACGCCAATGCGATCCCGCAGATGCTGATACAGCGGGTCGACGTGGTCACCGGGGGGGCTTCGGCGGTCTACGGCTCCGACGCCGTGACCGGGGTGGTCAACTTCGTCATGGACACTCATTTCCAGGGCCTGAAGGCCGTGGCGCAGAGCGGCATCTCCTCAAGGGGGGATTCCGCTTCGGCCCGATACGGGGTCGCCGGCGGCACGGCGCTGTTCGGCGGCAAGGCCCATGTGGTCGGCAGCTTCGAACACTTCCAGGAGGGCGGGCTGATCCACGAGCAGCGCTCCTACGGGGTGCAGCGTCCCGTCTATGTGGGCTCCGGCACCGCGGCCAGCCCCTACACCCTGCTGAACTACCCGACGATCCCGAGAACCGCGGCGGGCGGCTATGTCCTCAGCGGTCCGTTCGCCGGGCAACAGTTCTTGAGCAACGGCCAACTCGGCGCCTATACGCCCGGCGCGGCCACCGCGAGCGCCAACGTTTCGGCGGGCGGGGATGGGTCCTACTACAACCGCCTGCCGCTTTACTCGCCCCAGGCGTCCAATCAGGGCTACGGCCGGTTCGAATACGAGTTCACCGACGACATCACCGGCTTCGTCCAACTCACGGGCACCGAAACCCATAACAGCGTCCGCGCATCCAACTGGCCGCCCCAGACCTTGGCGATCTACAGCGGCAACGCCTATCTGCCAGCGTCAGCTCAGAGCCTGCTCACCGCGACCAACACGGCCAGCTTCAACCTGTCGTCGTTCCCGCGCGATCTGGAGCTGGATTCCGTCCAGAACCAGCTGTCGGACAACACCAGCGTGACGGCGGGCCTCACCGGCAAGTTCTCCGGTTACAAATGGGCGGCGAGCTACTCGCACGGCCAGAGCATCTTCCGGCAGAGCCTGACCAACAACATCAACGTGCCGAACTTCCTGGCGGCGCTGGATGCGGTCAAGGACCCCAGCGGCAACACCGTCTGCCGGGTCACCATCACCAATCCGGGCCTCTATCCGGGATGCGCGCCGATCGACATGTTCGGAGCCGGCAACGAATCCGCGGCGGCCAAGGCCTTCATCTACCAGACCACCCAGTTCCAGGTGATGAACACCATGGACGACTTCGTGGCCAGCCTGTCGGGTTCCCCGTTCCAGGATTGGGCCGGGCCGGTGTCCATAGCGCTCAATGCCGAATACCGCACCCAGGGCCTGAAGGAGACCACCAACGCCAACCCCCTGGCCGCGCCGAGCACGACCGGGATCCGCTTCGGTACGGCGCCCGGCTCGATCTACGCCTATGCGACGGTGGCGGGGACCAACGCCTCCAACAACGTCAAGGAAGTGAGCGCCGAAACCGTTGTGCCGCTGCTCAGCGAACAGCCGTGGGCCAAGTCGTTGGATATCAGCGGGGCGGTGCGTTACACCGACTACAGCTCCAGCGGAGGCGCGACGACCTGGAAGATCGGGCTGGACTACCGGCCGGTCAGCGACCTGAGGTTCCGCGCCACGGAATCCCAGGATATCCGGGCGCCGACCCTGTTCGATCTCAACGCCGGCCAAAGCACCATCGTCCAGAATCTGAACGATCCACATACCGGCGTGAACCGGGTCGTCACCATCATCACGCTGGGCAACCCCAAGCTCGTGCCCGAAGTGGCCAGGACCACCACCGCCGGCGTGGTCTACTCGCCGTCGTGGCTCCCGCGGTTCCGGATGTCGGTCGATTACTATGACATCTCGATCAACAACGCGATCACCTTGCTCGCCGGCAACAACGCGGCCGTGCTGTCCGAGTGCGAACAGACCGGAGGGACCTCGCCGATCTGCAGCCTGATCGTGCGTCCGCTTCCCTACAGCAACACGAGCGCGGCGAACTTCCCGACCACGGTCTACCAGAAAAGCCTGAACATCGCCAAAAACCAGACTCACGGCGTCGACGTCGAGGCCAGCTACAACGTAGTCCTGGCCGATGTCCAAAAGAGCCTGACCGGCGATTTGAACTTCCGCGTGCTCTATAGCTACCAGCCCGTACTGTACACGCAGAACTTCCCGGGAGCCCCGGTGACCAACCTGGCCGGCGCCGCCAGCCAGGCCGGGCTAGCCGGCCTGGCCACCGACCGCGTCACCTTCATGCTCGGGTACGGCGCCGGGCCCTTCCAGCTCGATTGGCAAACACGCTATTCCGGGCCTGAGAAGCGCAGCGGCGTCCCCGGGCAGATCTTCGCCAATCCGCCTCTGCCATCCTACAGCACCAGCGACCTCAACCTGGGCTACCGGCTGAAGCTGGAGGGCCACGTGGTCAACCTGTTCTTCAACGTCCAGAACGTCTTCGACGCCAAGCCACGGCTCTCGCCCAACCTCACCTACGCGGGCATTCCCGGCTTCGGCAATCCGGTCGACACCGGCGATGACGGCATCGGCCGTTACTTCACGGCGGGCCTGAGGTTCAGGTACTAGCCAGCGGTTCGTCCCGCCAAGCCTGGTCGCGGCCCTCCCTTGGAGGCGCCGCGACTTTGCGTTTGCCGCGCTGCCGGACGTAGGCGACCACCGCGGCGACCTTGGGCCTGCCTATAGGCCTGGGTGCGCGGGTCAGGCGTCCTGGATTGCCGACAACTTCCAGACGCCCCCCCAGGGACCCTCGAGCCCGCGCGCGAAGGTCCATATCTCCGTGGTCTGGGTCGGGCGCTGCGGATTGCCATCCAGCACCTGGCCGGATTGCCGGTCGCGCATCACGTCGGTGCTTTCGAAGCGCATGGCGACGGTGGCGTAGTCGGCGTCCGGTTCGCGCCAGGCCTCCGCCAGGTCCTGCTGCAGCAGGCGCGTGCCCGACACCTCGTTCCGGCGCCCCTGAGTGGCGTTCTGGCTGAGCTCCTCGGCCAGGAAGGACATCACTTCGGGCGTGGTCCGCTCGCGCAGCGCCGCGTAGTCCTCGCGGGCGAAAGCGTCCTGGATCTCGATCAGCAGCCGTTCAAAGGCTTCCGTATCCTGCGGGTTGATCTGAATTTGGGCCATTGGCGGCGCGTAGCCCTGGGCGCCGTAGCCCGGAACGGGGGCAACCAGGCGGGTAGGATCAGCGGCCGGAACGCCGAACAGGCTGGCGGTCGGGGTCCCGCCGCCGGCGGGCGCCGGCCGACGGAACAACCGCATGATCAGGGAGATCGCCACGTCGACCACCGCCAGATGGATAAGCATGGTCAGCAGTCCAGCGCCGCCGAAGCCGAAGCCGTGACCCATCAGGCCGCCGATCAGACCGCCCAGGAGCAGGCCGCCCAAAAGCCCGCCGCCGAAGCGGTTGAAGAAGCCGGGCCTCTGGGGCTGTGGCGCGACGCCGGGTCGGGCGGCGGACGGCGCCTGGGGCGGCGGCGTCATCGAGCGCGTGATGGGCGCGGCGGCCCGTGGCGCGAGCGCCGTCGAGGCAGGCGCCTGGTAGGTGCGCGCACCCCGGCTGCCAAAGCCGCCGCCGCGACGGGCCTCGGCGGCTCCGGCCAGGCCCAGGGATAGGGCCAGCCCGATGGCGAGGATGGGAACCAGACGATTGAAGCGCCGGGGGGATGTCATGGTCGTGTTCAGTCTCACAGAGGAATGCCTCATATGGGCGCGGCCCGGCGGGATGTCACGGGGCGCGCCACCGTTGTGGGCGCAGCGCCCGTCGCCGGGGATCCGACATCGAGAGTCGGCGGCGCGGGCCTCAGGGAGTGCGCCGGGCCGCCACCTGGACGTTGAGGCCGACGTTGAAGGGCACGCTGTCGGCGGCCGCGAACTGGCCTTGGCCGATGCCGAACTGGGAGCGGTTGATGGTCAGCGAGCCGTTCATGCGGGCTTGCTGGCCATTGATGGTCAGCTGAAAGGGAAGCACGACC
>JAQGII010000464.1 GCA_028291305.1 Caulobacteraceae bacterium | reverse complement strand
GGGCAGCGGCGGCCGCGGTCCGACGAGCGACATGGATCCGGCGACCACGTTGAACAGCTGGGGCAGCTCGTCGAGGCTGGACTTGCGCAGGAACAGGCCCAGCTGGGTGACGCGCGGATCGTTGCGCAGCTTGTGGTCACGCTCCCACTCGGCGCGCGCCTCAGGATCGCGCGCCAGGAGCTCCTCGAGGCGTTCCTGGGCGTCGATCGCCATGCTGCGGAACTTCAGGCAGGGAAACGACCGTCCGCCCTGGCCGATGCGCTTATGGGCGAAGAATATCGGTCCACGGTCCTGGCTCCACACCGCCAACGCGACGAACACCATCAGCGGCAGGAAAAACACCAGCGCGACCAGCGCGAGAACAATGTTCAGCGATAAGTTCAGAGCAACAACCGGTGTCGCCTGGGCCTTGGCCGCCGCCATTGGCGTAGATGAAAATTTCCTCGCGTAGGTAACGTTCACCATAGCCGGCCAACCCATGAAATTGCACGGGATCAGCGCTTAACAGGCCTTGCAGTTCCAGCTTTGCCGTAAATTTTCGGTTAAAATGCAGCTCTGCCGTATATTTATCGCGGACTCTACTGCAACGCTCTGCGGCAATTGGGCAGGCTACAGCAACGTTTGCTTTCACCGGAGACGAGAATTCTGGGTATTCAACCCTAGGTTACGGTGAAGCTCAGCTGGAATAGGGATTTGCCGGGACAGCCAGCTGGCGGGCTTTGTGCGCGCGGTCGCGTCCCAGGGCGCGCAGCGCCGCATCCATGGGCTGCTCCAGCCCGTAGTGCAGCCCGAGGCCCACGGCCGCCACCCCGGCGAAGGTCAGCAGCCCGAGGCCCAACGCCGGGCCGGGCCCGTGCAAGGCCAGCTTCCTGGCCGCCAGGATGACGGCCTGGGCGACGAAGAAATGGCTCAGGTAGATGGCGTAGCTGGCGTTGCCCAGCCTGCGGACCCATGGCCAGGCCAGGCTGAAGCCGGCCTGTTCGAGGGCCAGGGCGGCCGTCAATATCAGGAAGGCGGGAAGGCCGAAGCTCAGGAACCTTTCGCCGTTCGGGAACAGGGCGGGGGCCGCCAGGATGAACAGGAAGGCCCCGGCTCCGGCCAGGCCGAGAAGCATCGCCGCCGACCGGCTGAAGGTCATGCGCGGCCAGGCCAGCCCCAGCAGCATGCCCAATCCGAACTCCAGGATCATCGGCGTCGAATAGAAGGCCCCCGCCGCGCTGGTCGGCCGCGCCCATTGCCCCCACACCACCAGGGCCAGCAGCGCCCCAAAGGCCAGCAGGACGCCCATGGCTCGCCGGCGCAGCATCAACCCCATGGCGAACAAAACGTAGAAGGCCATCTCGTAGTTCAGCGTCCAGCCGACGAACACCACGGGCCTGGTGCTGCCGTCGGTGCGCTGGAACGGGAGAAACAGGAGCGAAGCCAGCAGGTGCTGGGAATCCGGCCTGGTGGTCTGCAACAATTGCGGCGCCAGGATCGCCACCGCGAACACCGCCAGGGTGATGCTCCAGTACAGCGGCGCGATGCGCTGTAGCCGCGCCAGCAGGAAGGCGATGGAGCCCATCGGGCGGCGGGCGGTCGTGAAGACCATGATGAAGCCGCTGATGACGAAGAAGATGTCGACGCCGGCATTGCCGAATTCGAACACGCCCGCAGACAGGCCCGCCATCACCGCGAGCGCCTGGATGTGGACGAAGACGACCATCAGCGCCGCCAGGGCGCGCAACGCCTGGATGTTCCACAACGCCGCTCTCGGCGCCGGCTCGGCCGGGGGATCGGGCAGGAAGGGGTCGGCCTCGGAGCCGGCCGTGACGTCTGCGCGCATCGGGACTGGCCGGTTCAATAGGTCTCGATTTCGGTAAGGCCGACCAACCGCGCGAGTACGCCCAGGTGCAAGGCGCCGCGGGTGATGAAGCGATTGCGGGTCGTCGGCTTGGCCAGGGTCGCCAGGGCGGCGGATCCGCACGCCACGGCCTTGACCGTCGCCAGGCACGCCTGCCAGGCGCGGTTGGTGGGGCCCGGCCGGGTTCGGGCCAGTCGCGTCCCATAGGTCTGGCCCGACCGGAACGTGCGGACAACCAGCCAGCCCAACCTGGCGCGCGCGTCCGACACCGGTTCCTCGACCCAGGCGTCCGGGGCGAAGCCGATCCGCCCGCCCGCGTCGCGCAGCCGATAGAAGAAATCGACGTCCTCCCCGCCGGTCCGACCGAACCTCGGGTCGAAGCGCAGGCCGGCGCGCTCGATCAGCGCCCGCCGCATCAGCGCGTTTCCCGAATAGCCGGTCTCGATGCTGCCGTTCAGGACGACCGGCCGCGTGGAATGGAAATCGCCGCTGCGCATCCAGCCGGGCGCGTCCGGCGGATACACCGCCTTGACCGGGCCGAGCACCGCGTCCCAGCCGCCCTGCTCCGCTTCGGCCAGCATGCAGGCAAGCCAGCGGGACCCGGCGACCTCGTCGTCGTCGATACAGGCGATCCAATCCGCCGAGGCGGCGTCCAGGCAGGCGTTGCGGGCGATCGAGATGTTGCGCGCCGGCGCGTGGCGATAGACCAGGGTCAGGCCCACCGCTTCGCCCATCCGGCGGATGCTCGACTCCGCGGTCGGATGCTCGTCGTTGTCCGCCACGATGACCCGGACCTTGCGGCCGTCCAGTCCGGTCTGGTCCGCGATGGAGACAAGCGATTGCGCCAGGCTTTCACGCCGGTAGGTGCATATGCAGATATCGACCGAGGCCTTCGGATCGCCCTGTCCGGCAGCCTCGCCTTGCGCTGGATCCATGGTGCGCCGTCGCCTCCGTCTGCTCCCTGCGACTGGAAACGCGGCAGCGTGGCCTTGGCTCCCCGTAACCTTTTTGCGACGCAACACGCCAAAAAAGCCAAGCTGTGCGGCGCCAAGCGTCGCGATATGCGTTGAAGGTCGCGGGGCTGAGAGGCCCGGGGTCCGCAGTCCGGGAGAGGCATGTGCGCATCGCTTATTTTGTCCACGATCTGAGCGACGCGACCGTCGCCAAGCGTATCCGCATGCTGGCCGCCGGCGGGGCCGAAGTGGTGGTCCTGTTCGGTTTCCGGCGCACCGCGGAGCCCATCGTGGAAGTGGCCGGCGTGCCCGTCGTCGACCTGGGCCGCACGGCCGATGCGCAGTTGCTGAAGCGCGCCGGGTCGGTGGCATCCAACCTGTTCCGCGCGCCGGCCTGGCGCAGGCGCCTGGCCGGCGTCGATGTGGTGCTGGCCCGCAACCTCGAAGTGCTCGTCCTCGCCGCCGCCGCCCGGCGCCTGCACGCCCCCCGCGCGCGGCTGGCCTACGAATGTCTGGACGTGCACGGACTGATGCTGAGCCCGTCCCTGGCGGGGCGCGCGTTGCGCCTGCTGGAAGGCGGCCTCCTGGAGGCCAGCGACCTGTTGATCGTCTCTTCGGAGGCCTTCGTCAGGGAGTATTTCGAGCCGTTGCAGCGGACGTCGTCGCGGCCGCGCCTGGCGACCCTGGTCGTGGAAAACAAGGCCCTGCCGTCCTCCGCCGACAACCGAACGGAGCGCTCGGCCCGCCCGCCCGCGGGTCGGCCGTGGCGGATCGGATGGTTCGGCATGATCCGCTGCAGGCGCAGCCTGGATATCCTGACGGGCCTGGCCCGCCGGCGGCCGGACCTGCTGCAGGTCGATATCCGCGGCCGGCCTTCCTACACGGAGTTCGACGACTTCGACTCGCTGATCGGCGACCTTGCCAACGTCTCCTTCGTCGGCGCCTATCGGCCCCGCGACCTGCAGGGCATGTACGCCCGCACCCATTTCAACTGGGCGATCGACTACTTCCAGAACGAGGGCAATTCACGCTGGCTGTTGCCCAACCGTCTCTATGAGGGCGGACGGTTCGGCGTGCCGGCGATCGCCCGGCGCGGGTGCGAGACCAGCCGCTGGCTGGAAGGCCGGTCGCTGGGGGTCGTCCTCGACGATCCCGAACAGGAACTCGAGCGTTTCCTGGAGGAGCTCACGCCGCAGGCCTACACCGCCCTGGCCGAGCAGGCCGCCCGCGCCCCGGTCGATTATTTCGTTGCCGGCCCGCGCGACTGCCAGCTGCTGATCGCCGCGTTCGGGCAGCGCGGCCTGGTCCAGAACGCCGCCACGCATGCGACCGCCCTGGGTCCAAGGCCCGCAGGCCCAAGCCCCGCGTAGGGTCCGGCTATTTCTCCCGGAAGGAGCGCCACATGGCCTCTGTCAGGGGCTGGGTGAGATACTGCAGGGCGGTGCGCTTGTGCAGCGGGATCATGACCTGGGCGGGAAGGCCGGGCTTCAGCTCGAAGGCGCCGCTCTCCGCCAGCTTCAGGCGGTCCAGGGTGGCGGGGGGGACGGTGGCTTCGGCCTGGAAGTAGCGCGCGCCCGTCTTCTCGTCGACGAAGCTGTCGGCGGACAATTTGGTCAGCGTGCCCTGCAATATCGGCAGGGTCCGGTCGCGCAGCGACGGGAACTTGACCTCGACTTCGCGGCCGATGTGCACGTCGTCGGCGTCCGACGGAGCCAGCCGGGCCTCGACGACCAGCGCCGCCTTGTCCGGTACGATGTCCATCAGCTTCTGGCCGGGAGAGATCACGCCGCCCGGGGTGAACACCGACAAGCCGACCACCGTGCCGCTGGCCGGCGCCCTGACCTGCTGGCGGGCGAGCTGGTCGCGGGCCGCGCTGAGCTTGGGAATGGCGTCGTTCAACTGGAATTCGACGTCGCGCGACTGCGAAGCGACTTCTTCCGCACGCTGCTTTTCCAACTGCAGGATCTGCAGTTGGGACTCGCCGGATTGTTCGTTGGCCTGGGCGATCGAGGCGGCGTACTGGCCGCGTTGGCCGCCAAGCTCCGCCTGGGACCGCTGCAGGGACCGGACGCGGGTCTGCGGGGCAAACCCTTGCGCCGCCAGCGATTGGACGCCCTGAAGCTCCTCGCCCAACAGCCGGCGCTGTTCGTCGGAGGCCTCGATCTGGCGCTTGAAGCCATTGATCTGCTGGGCCAGCTCGACGGACTTCTGCCGGAGCACGGTCTTCTGGGCCGTGAGGGCGGCGGACCGGGCCCGGAACTGGGCCTCCTGCACCTTCATGGCGCCCTCCGCCTGGATCCGGTCGTCGCCGGTCAGGGTCGCGAAGCTGGCGGGCCAGGTGATCGTCGGCAGGCCGAACTGCTCGGCCTGCAGCCGGGTGCGCTGGGCCTGCAGGCCCAGAACCTGGGCGGCCAGGGCCGATTCCTGGGCCTGGGCGTCGACGCCGGCCATTTGGATCAGGACATCGCCGGCGTTGACCCGCTGCCCCTCCTTGACGTTGAGCGCCGAGACGATCCCGCCCTCCTTGTGCTGGACGCTCTGCCGATGCCCGGCCACGGCGACCTCGCCCTCCGCGTAGGCGGCGGCGTCCAGGTGGGCGAACGCCGCCCAGCCGAGGAACAGGACGAAAAAGGCCGCCGCGATGGCGCACCCGATCCACACCTCCAGCCGACCGTCGTCCTTGGTCGCCGCCGCAGGGGCGGGAAGATGGTGGGGCGCAGGGAGCAGGTTGGTGTTGGTGGGCATCATCATTCCGACGTCTTAGGCGCGAACGGTCGCGGGGTGGGTCTTGACCTGGGGCGAAGCCAGGCGGGCGAGGATTTCGTCGCGCGGGCCGAACATCTCGATGCGGCCATCGCGCAGGACCATCAGCCGGTCGACGGCGGCCAGGATGCCGGTGCGATGAGCGACGATCAGGACGGTCGAGCCGCGCGCCTTCTGGCTTCTGATGGTGTCGACCAGCTGGGTCTCGCCGTCGCTGTCCAGGTGCGCGTTGGGCTCGTCCAGCATCAGGATCCTGGGGTGGCCGAACAGGGCCCGGGCCAGGGCGATGCGTTGGGCCTGCCCGGCCGACAGCCCCTTGCCGCCCCAGCCCAGCAGGGTGTCGTAGCCGTCTTCCAGGTGCAGGATCATGTCGTGGGCGCCGCAGGCCTTGGACGCTTCGATCACCTGTTCGTCGACCGCGGCGGGATCCAGCCCCAGGTAGTTGGAGAAGCGGGCGATGTTCTCTTTGACCGTGCCGGAAAACAGGGCCGTGTCCTGCGGCAGGTAGCCGATCTTCTGGGCCAGGCGCTCCAGGTCGAAATCGTTCATTTCGGCGCCGTCGAAGCGGATGGCGCCCGAATAGATCCCGCCGGCCCCCGCAAGGGTGCGCAGCAGGGTGGACTTGCCGGCGCCCGAAGGGCCGATGATCGCCACCACCTCGCCGGGCTGCACGCGGAATCCGAGGCCCTGCAGGATCGCGCCGTCGCCGCGCGGCTTCATCACCACCAGCCGGTCCACCTCCAGGGCGCCTTGCGGCGGCGGCAATCGGGTCATCCCCGTCGGGGCCGCACGCTGCAGGAGGGCATCGACGGTGCGCCAGGCGTTGCGCGCCTGGCTCAGGCTCTTCCAGGCGCCGAGCATGCCTTCGAGCGGCGCCAGAGCGCGCGCGACGAGGAAGGACGCGGCGAAAATGGCGCCGGCGGACAGCCGGCCCTCGATGGCCAGCCAGGCCCCGATGCCCAGGGCGAGGGACTGCAGGAACAGACGCACGAACCGGGTCACGGCCAGATATCCGCCGGTGGCGAAGCTGGCTTCGGCCTGCAGCTTTCCGGCGGCCTCCCGCTCCAACAGGTGGCGGGTCACGATGGCCTGGCGCATGCCCAATGCACGCACCACGTCGGCCGCTCCCGCGGACTGCTCCTGGCTGACATAGGCGTAGTTGGCCGCCTCGGTGGCGCGCAGCAGACGCGCCTTGGTGGCGCGTTCGTTCCGCCAGGTGACCCCCAACAGGATGGCCCCGCCGACCAGCACCACGAGCCCCAGCAGGGGGTTCAACAGGAAACAGACCAGCAGGTAGATCGGGATCCACGGCGCGTCGAACAGGGACATCAGGGCGCCGCCGGTGAGGGTCTGGCGCAGGGTGTCGAACTCACGCATCGCCTGACGGGTCAGGACGTCCCCGGAGTCCCGCGGCCGCGCCAGGGTGGCGTCGAGGATGCCGCCGGCGAGTTGCCGGTCCAGCCGCATGCTGGCGCGGACGAACAGCCGCGAGCGGACGGCGTCGAGCAGGGACAGCGTCGCCAGGGCGAACGCCAGCACGAGGGTCAGGAAGACCAGGGTGATGTGGCCGCGCGACGGCACCACCCGGTCGTAGACCTGCAGCATGTACAGCGTCGGCGCCAGATAGAGCAGGTTGAGCAGGGCGCTGAACACCGCCGCCCATACGAAATGGATCCTGCAGGAGGCGAACGCAGCCCTCAGGGGGTTGTCCGCAGAGATAGTTAAAAGCTTCAAAGCAAGCCCCTCGGCTCGTGGCCCTGCGCGAAGAAGGTCGCGACAGGCGCGCCTAATACCGCTAGCCATCCCAATTTTTCAAGCTTAGCCATAGCTGTTCTTGATCACATAAATGGTGGTTGCAGATCATTTCCCGAACACGGGAACGCCTTTACTTCCCACAGATGTGGCTTTTACAAGTCATGGAACCCGATAACGGACTTTGTGATCCGCGAAGGCTCAGCTTGGGATTAACTCGCCGGCTAAGCTGTGGTTCCGGCGGGTCAGGACAGTTCCGGCTGGGCCAATATGCGTGACGGCAGCAAGCCCCGGATGTCCTCAAGGAGGCGCCGGCCCGACAACAGCGCCAGCGCCAGGGCGAAGCTGGCGACGCCGATGGCCACGGCGCCGAGGAGTTGCCCCCAGTCGCTCCAATGGCCCAGACGCAAGCGCGCCACGGCCACGGCCAGCATCATGGCCAGCGTCGCCAGCAAGGGGGCCGCGAATTCCCCGGCCAGGCGGCGGACCGACATGTCCAATTGCCGCGCCAGCACCCAAAGATAGGCCGGTCCGACCAGGATCGCGCCGATGCTGAGGCCAACGGCCACGCCTGCGGGGCCATGACGGACGCCGATCAACGTCCCCAGGCCCATCGTCGCGCCACTCAGCACGGTGAGCCGCAACTGCCACTCCGCTCGGCCCAGACCCATCAGCACGGCGCTGATGATGGAATAGAAACAGAGCAGGAAACCGGCCGGCGCCAGCAGCGCCAGGATCGGGGCCGCGGGCGCCCATTTCGCGCCCAGCAACAGCTTGATCGCCAGGTCGGCGACCATCGCCAGGCCGCCGAAGATCGGCGCCATCGCAGTCGCCACGCCGCGCAACCCCCGCGAGGCCAGGACCACGGCCCTGCCGTGGTCGTCCCCCACCCGGGCCCCCGCGGTGAAGATCGCCAGGTAGATCGGCCCGGAGATGAAGCTGTCGGGCAACCGGGTCAGCTGGAAGGCCATCGAATAGTGACCGACGGCGAGCACCCCCAGGAGGCCGCCGACGATGACCGTGGGCGCGTTCTTGCTGACGAAGTCAGCGACGTTGGACGCGGCGGCGTTCAATCCGAACGACAGGTAGGGCTTGGCCAGGGACGGCCGGCAGACGAAGTCCGGCCGGAACCCCGCCGCGGCGGAAACCCACACCGCCTTGATCAGCCAAAGCACCAACTGCTGCACCACCAGGCTCCAGGCGCCGCAGCCCAGCAGCGCGGCTCCGATCGCGCAGAAGGCGGAGACGGCGCTGGCGGTCGCGTCGCTGGCCGCGAACACCGCGAAGCGGCGCTCGCGCATGATCCGGGCGTTGGCCACCGACAGGCTGCCGCTCACCACCAGCAGGGCTGACAACGCCATCAGGATCGGCGGCAACCTCGGGGCGGACAGGAGCCGGCTGGCCGGCCACGCGAGGGCCCAGATGGCCAGGGTCAGGCCGACGCAGACGGCCACCGAAAGCCAGAACACGGTGGATTCCAGGGCCCGCGAGGGGTTCTGGACCCGCACCAGGGCATTGCCCAGCCCCGCGTCGGCGACCATGTTGGCCAGGAGGATGAAGGGCATGGCCAGGGCCACCAGGCCGTAGGCCGAGGGCCCCAGGATGCGGGCCAGGACCGGCAGGACCGCAAATTGGAGGCCCAGTCTGGCGACCTGGGCCCCGGCCAGCGCAACGGTGCCAAAAAAGGCGCGTCTTTCACTCATTCCCGCCCCTTCAGACGCTCGACGGCCGATACCTTGACTATACGCGGAAGGCCTCGGAGGGTTTCCTGAGCGACAGAGTTTGTTTCGCCGGCGACGCCTGGGCGGCGGCTTTGCGGCGCCCCGGGTGGAACACCGCCAGAAGCGGCCTTTCCAGTCCGAAGTAACATCCGATCCCCAGCAGGGCGGCGAAGGGGACCGCGCAGGCCAGCAGGAGAGCCGGCGGAAGGCCCGGGCGGGTTCCAAGGAGCTTGAACACCAGCGACAGCGCCAGGCCGTGGACCAGATAGATGGAATAGGAGGCGTCCCCCAGCAGCTTCAGCGGCGGCAGACGGGCCACCCGCCCGGCCCGTTCAAGGCACAGGCCGCCCCACACGATCAGGACCGCCGGCAGGCCCCACAGATAGAGCCGCGCCGCGCCGGAAACCTCCGCGCCGGAGACGGCCGCCGCCAGGAGGAGGCCGCAGCCGGCCGCCACCGCCGTCCATCCCGCGGCCGGGCCGCCCAGCCGGCCCGATGTCCAGGCCTTGGCCAGCCAGACGCCGGCCACGAATTCAAGCACCAGGGGATTGGTGAAGGTCGTCCAGACCGGACCGCCGCCCTGCGTCGCGGCGCCCGCGAGGCACAGCGCCGCCATGATCGCCGTCAGGGCCCACGCGCGGCGCGCGAGCGGCAGGAACAGCGTGAGGGCGAACACCAGATAGAAGAAGACCTCGTAGCTGAGCGTCCAGCCGGGAACGATCACGGGCGCCACCGCCCCGTGCGGATCCTGGTGGGGCAGGAACAGCAGCGAAAGGACGACGTGGGGGGCGGTGAGCAGCATGTTGGGGAACAGGCTCGGCCGCAGCAGGTCCAGCCCGACGACCCCCAGGGTGACCGTCCAGTACAGCGGCGCGATCCGGCCGGCCCGACGCAGCAGAAAATCTCCCGGGCCGCGGGCCTTGCCGGCGCTGACCACCCACATGATGAAACCGCTGATGACGAAGAAGATGTCGACGCCCGCGGCCCCCATGCCGAAGTCGAGGCCTGACCGCTGGCAGGCATGGAACCCCAGAACGCCCACGGCGGCGATCCCGCGCAGGTACTGAATGACCAACAGGTCGCTGCGCATCCCTGCGGAATTCTCGACCTGTCCCGACTGCCCCTCAACCGCCATCTTCGCCCGATCGATCCAGGGCGAAATCGAGGCTTCGCCCTTTTTGCGGCCCGCATTCTGACCCAGCCGAGGAACTCCTGAGACTATTCGTCGTTCCCGCCCTGTCGGCTCGGCCCGCCGATTGACCAGCTTCCAACGATTGCGGGGAATCGTGACCAGAGCCCGATATGGATTTCTCACGGCGCTTGCGCTGGCGGCGGCCGGCAACGGCCCGCAGGCAAAGGCCGAAAGCCTCGCCGACGCCATCACCATGGCCTACCAGACCAATCCCACGTTGCAGAACGAGCGCGCGCAACTGCGGATAACGGACGAGACCTACGTCCAGGCGCGGGCCGGCTACCGGCCGCAGGTCAACGCCCAGGTGACCGCCACCCGGCAGGACTATTCGAACCAGACCACGAACTCCGGATCGGCCGCCATTGTCGCCACGCAGCCGCTCTATTCGGGCGGCCGCACCGCCGCCGCGGTCGGCGCCGCCGAGGCCGACATCCTGTCCGGACGGGAAAACCTGCGGCTGACCGAGGGCAATGTGCTGCAGCAGGTTATCGTGGCATATGCCGATGTCGTGCGCGACCAGGAGGGCGTGGCGATCCGCGTGGAGAACCTGAGCTTGCTGGTCGACCAGCTCAGGGAAGCCCAGGCGCGGGCCAAGGTCGGCGA
>JAQGII010000371.1 GCA_028291305.1 Caulobacteraceae bacterium | reverse complement strand
CCGGTCGAGCTTAGACCCCGCGGGCGTGGGGCGATCAAGGAGCAAGGCGCATGCGGCCCAGGGTCTCGAGGACCCCTGCACTGATTGTGGCCGTGCTGACCCTTGCCGCAGCGGTCCTGGGCGCGTGCGGCCGCCCGGAGAAACCCGCGGGGGCGCCCCCCGCCGACATCGTCCAGGCGCCCGGCGCCCGCTCCGCCATCGCCACCCTGGACAAGGTGAAGGCGCGCAGGCGGCTGAAGTGCGGCGTGACCGACGACCTGCCCGGCTTTTCCGAGCGCGGCCTGACCGGCCAGTGGCATGGCTTCGACGTCGACATCTGCCGCGCGGTGGCCGCCGCCGTGCTCGGCGACGCGCGGGCGGTCAGCTTCACCGCCCTGTCCAGCCGCACCCGTTTCGCCGCCCTGCAGTCGGGCGATGTCGATCTGGTGAGCGGCGGCGCCTCCTGGACCTTTACCCACGACGTGGCGCTCAACCTGACCTTTTCGGGCGTCAGCTATTACGACAGCCAGGGCTTCCTGGCCGCCGCGCCCAAGCAGCCGCGCCAGCGGCGGGGCGCCGCGCCGGCGCCGCCGGTCGAAAAGACCGTCGCCGACCTCAACGGCGCGCGCATCTGCGTGCAGGGCGGTTCGCCCGCGCAGCAGGTGCTGGCCGAGACGTTCCGCGCGCGCGGCCTCAGCTACCAGCCGATCGTCAAGGACGACCGTCAGCAGGCCTTGCAGGCCTACCAGCGCGGCGAGTGCGCGGCCCTGACCGACGACCTCTCCATCCTGGCCATCGACCGCTCGTCGCTTGGCGATGCCGGCGGCCACGCCATCCTGACCGAGGTGATCGCCGACGAACCTCTCGGCCCCGCGGTGCGCGAGGGCGACGAGCGTTGGGCCGACATCGTGCGCTGGACGCTGAACGCGTTGATCCTGGCCGAGCAGGCCAAACTCAATTCCCGCGAGGTCGAGGCGGCGCGCAGCGATTCGGTGGATGCCGCGACGCGCCGGCTGCTGGGCGCCGAAGGCGACACCGGCCGGCGGCTCGGCCTGGCCGCGGACTGGGCCTACCGGGCGATCCATCAGGTCGGGTCCTACGACGAGATCTTCGACCGCAACCTGGGGCCGAACACGCCGCTGAAGCTGGAGCGGGGCCGCAACGCCCCGTGGAACGCCGAGAAGCCCGGGCAGCTGTACGCCCCGCCGTTGCGGTAGCGCCCCGCACGCCTCCTCACATCGTCATTCCACGCCGTCATCCCACGGACGTCCGAAGGACGTACCGGGGGACCCAAGCGACATTAGCCGAAGGCCCTGCCGTCTGCGCCCGGATCGACTAGGGCAACGCCCAGTGGGCTGATCTCCACGAGCGCGTGAACCGGTGATCGTCGCTTGGGTGCCCCGGTCAAGCCGGGGGATGACGGTATTGGGAGGACCAGGGGGCTGCGCGAAACCCGCCATCCCGCTCAGGCCCCCGTCACGATCTGCGTGTCGGTCCGCGACGCCCATTCCGTCCACGAACCGTCGTAGACCGGCGCATCCCAGCGGCCGAGGCGGGCCAGGGCCAGGGCGATGATGGCCGCGCTGACGCCCGAGCCGCAGCTGGTGACGATCGGCTTGTCCAGATCGACGCCTTCCCCCGCGAACAGGGCCGCGAGCTCTTCCTTGCTCTTGAGCGCGCCGTCGGCGATCAGCTCGGCGTGGGGCGTGTTGAACGCGCCCGGCATGTGGCCCGAGGGCAGGCCGGGGCGGGGCTCCGGCGCCGTTCCCTGGAAGCGGTCGCGGGCGCGGGCGTCCAGCACCTGGACGCCGCCGGCCAGGGCCGCCTTGACCTGCTCGATGCCCTGCACCAGCCGCGGCCGGAAGCTCGCCCGGAAGGGCTGGATGACGCTGGTCACCGGCCCGCTGGCCAGCGGCCGGCCCTCGGCGATCCAGCGCGGCAGGCCGCCGTCCAGCACATAGACCTCGTCGTGGCCCATGACGCGGAAGTTCCACCACACCCGGCCGGCCGACAGCAGGCCGACGTGGTCGTAGACCACGATCCGGTCGCCTTCCGCGATGCCCAGCCGCCCGACCGCCTCAGCGAAGGCCTCGGGCGAGGTCAGCATGTGGGGCAGGGGGTTGGCCCTGTCCTTGATCTCCTCAAGGTCGAACAGCACCGCGCCGGGGATGTGTTCTTTTTCAAATTCCCCGCTGGGGGTTCGAGGGTCGCCGGGCATGTAGAACGGCGCGTCGACGATGCGCAGGCCCGGCTCCTTGAGCCGGTCCGCCAGCCAACGGGTCGAGACGATGGGGTCGCGCGGGGTGATCATGGAGCGTCCTACGCCAGCCACTGCGGCACGGGCAGGTCGCGCTCGCGCAGGAACTGCGGGTTGAAGATCTTGCTCTGGTAGCGGCTGCCGTGGTCGCACAGCAGGGTGACGATGGTCTTGCCGGGCCCTAGGTCGCGCGCCAGCCGCATGGCGCCGGCGATGTTGACGCCGGTCGAGCCGCCCATGCACAGCCCTTCGTGCTGCACGAGGTCGAAGATCACCTCCAGCGCCTCGGCGTCCGGGATCTGGTAGGCGTAGTCGACCTCCAGGCCCTCGAGGTTGGCGGTGATCCGGCCCTGGCCGATGCCCTCGGTGATCGAGGTCCCTTCCGACTTCAGCTCGCCCGCCGTGTACCAGTTGAACAGCGCGGCGCCGAACGGGTCGGCGAGGGCGATGGCGACCTTGGGATCGTGCTCGCGCAGGCCCATGGCCACGCCCGCCAGGGTGCCGCCCGACCCCACCGACGAGACGAAGCCGTCGACCTTGCCGCCGGTCTGGCGCCAGATCTCCTGGGCCGTGGTCTCCACATGGGCCTGGCGGTTGGCCACGTTGTCGAACTGGTTGGCCCAGATCGCGCCGTTCGGCTCTGTCTTGGCAAGTTTGTCCGCCAACGTCCCGGAATACCTCACGTAATTGCCCGGATTTGAGTAGGGGACGGCGTCCACCTCGACCAGTTCGGCGCCCAGCAGGCGGATGGCGTCCTTCTTCTCCTGGCTCTGGGTGCGCGGGATGACGATCATGGTCTTGTAGCCCAGCGCCGAGCCGACCAGGGCCAGGCCGATGCCGGTGTTGCCGGCGGTGCCCTCGACGATGGTCCCGCCGGGCTTCAGCAGGCCCCGCCGCTCGGCGTCGCGGATGATGTAGAGGGCGGCGCGGTCCTTGACCGACTGGCCGGGATTCATGAACTCGGCCTTGGCCCAGATCTCGCACCCCGTCGCCTCGCTGGCCCGGCGCAGGCGGATCAGCGGGGTGTCGCCGATGGCTTCGACCACGCTTCGGCTGAGTTTCATCGACAGGCTCGCAGCAGACCAGGAACAGGCGCGCCCGCGGGACGGCGGGCGACGGTGTGACAGGTGTTGATTTTGAAGCCTTGTGTCAATCGACCCGGCAAGCCACTTGTACGCCGCAACGCTTCGCCGGAGCTTCCGTCTTGATTGAGCCTAACGTCGTTCGCCTGGAGCGCTGGAATATCTCGCTCGGGGCCGGCCAACCCCTGGTCGTGATCGCCGGCCTGAATGTCCTGGAAAATCTCGACCTGGCGCTCGGCGTCGGGCGGCATCTCAAGCAGGTCACCGCGGAGCTCGGCCTGCCGTTCGTGTTCAAGGCCAGCTTCGACAAGGCCAACCGCTCGTCGATCAAGAGCTACCGCGGGCCTGGCCTGAAGGAGGGCTTGGCCATGCTGGCGGAGGTCAAGCGGGCGCTGGATGTCCCGGTCGCCACCGACATCCACGAGATCGACCAGGCCGAGGCCGTGGCCGCCGTCGCCGACCTGGTGCAGATCCCCGCCTTCCTCTGCCGCCAGACCGATCTGGTGGTCGCCGCGGCCCGCGCCACCAGCGCCGCCGGCGGCTGGCTGCACGTCAAGAAGGCCCAGTTCCTGGCCCCCTGGGACGTCAAGAACATCATCGACAAGGCGCGCGAGGCGGTGCCCGGCCTCCCCATCGTCATGTGCGAGCGGGGCAGCTCGTTCGGCTACAACAACCTGGTGGTCGACATGCTGGCGATCGGCGAGATGCAGCGCCTGGGCGTGCCGGTGACCATCGACGCCACCCATGCCGTGCAGCTTCCCGGCGCCGATCCGCGCACCGGCGGCGGCTCGACCGGCGGGCGGCGCGAAGGCGTGCCGGTGATCGCCAAGGCCGCCGTGGCGGCGGGCGCCGACGGCGTGTTCCTGGAATTCCACCCCGATCCCGACAAGGCCCTGTGCGACGGGCCCAGCTGCCTGCCGCTCGATTCGGCGGCGGCCCTGCTGTCCACCCTGAAGGCGCTGCACCAGGCGGTGCGCAGCTAGGGCCACAACTGGCATTCGGTGGGTTGGGCGGGGCGGGCAAATACCGTCATCCCCCGGCTTGACCGGGGGACCCAAGCGACGATCACCTGTCCAGGCGCTCATGAAGATCGGCCCACTGCGGGATATCCTGATCGGGTCTTCGGCCAGCGTGGCTTGGGTCCCCCGGTTCGCTCTTCGAGCGCCCGGAGGATGACGATGAGGGAGCGTCCGAGCCCATCCCGGTCAAGCCGGGGGATGACGAACGGAGGGGAACCTCCTAGAACCGAGCCATGAATCTCTCCGCCCTCCAGCCCCTGCTGCAGGCCATCGTGCACGACGCCCGCGTCGTCTGCGTGGGCGACCTGATGATCGATCGCTACGTCTACGGCGACGTCACCCGCATCTCTCCCGAAGCGCCGATCCCAGTGCTGCTGCGCGCTTCCGAACAGTCGATGCTCGGCGGCGTGGGCAATGTGGCGCGCAACGTCGCCGGCCTGGGCGGGCGGGCCGCCCTGGTCGGAGTGATCGGCGATGACGCGGGCGCCAGCGAGGCCCTGGCCCTGGTCGGGGCCGACGTCGGCCTGGAAAGCCATCTGGTGGTGGCGCCGGGCCGCCCGACCACGGTCAAGACCCGGTTCGTGGCCGGCGGCCAGCAACTCCTACGCCTCGATTCCGAGGACTCGCAGCCGATCCGGCGCGATGTCGAGGCGGGACTGATCCGCGCCATCGAACACGCCGCCGAGGACGCCGGCGCGATCCTGCTGTCCGACTACGCCAAGGGCGCTGTCACCCCGGCCGTGATCGACGCCTGCCTGCGGGCGGCCAAGGCCTGTGGCGCGGTGCTGATCGTCGACGCCAAGGCCCACAGCCTGGTCAAGTACGGCGAGGCCGACCTGATCAAGCCGAATGCGCTGGAGCTTTCGGTGCTCACCCGCATGCCGACCGACACCGACGAGCAGGTCGAGGCCGCCCTGGCCGCCGTGCTCGGCGACTGCTCGGCCAAGGCCATCCTGGTGACGCGCGGGGCCAAGGGCATGTCGATGGCGGTGCGCGGCCAGCCGGTGCGCCATGTCCGCGGCGTGCCCCGCCGGGTGTTCGACGTGTCCGGCGCCGGCGACACCGGGCTGGCGGCCCTGGGCCTGGCCCTGGCCACCAAGGCCGACCTGCACGACGCCGTGGCCTTCGCCGTGCTGGCGTCCGGCGTGGCCGTGACCAAGGTGGGCACCGCCGTGGTGACTCCGGCCGAGCTGATCGACGCGGAGCTGGCCGCGCACCTGGGGCCGGCCGAGGCCAAGATCGTCACCGTGGAGCAGGCCCGCGCCGAATCCGAACGCTGGCGGGCCCAGGGCCTGAAGGTCGGCTTCACCAACGGCTGTTTCGACGTCCTGCACCGCGGCCACGTCGCCTACCTGACCCAGGCCCGCGCCTGGTGCGACCGGCTGGTGGTGGGCCTCAACAGCGACGGCTCGGTGCGGGCGCTGAAGGGGGAGGGCCGCCCGGTCAACGACCTGGAATCCCGCGCCCTGGTGCTGGCGGGCCTCAGCCACGTCGACCTGGTGACGTCCTTCTCCGAGGCCACCCCGATCGAGCTGATCCGCGCCATCCGTCCCGACATCCTGATCAAGGGCGCCGACTATACGGTGCAGACCGTGGTCGGGGCCGACCTGGTGCAGTCCTACGGCGGCGAGGTGCGCCTGGCCGACATCGTCGATGGCTACTCCACGAGCGCCGCCATCGCGCGGATGAGGGAACGCCAGGCATGAGCCGCCGGATCGTGCTGGTCACGGGTGGGGCGGGGTTCATCGGCTCCAACATCGTCGCCCGCCTGACCGAGGGCGACGCCTATGACGTGGCGGTGTGCGACCGCCTGCGCGCCGCCGACCAGGGCAAATGGCGCAACATCGCCAAGCACCCCGTCGCCGACTTCGTCGAGCCCGAACGCATGTTCGACTGGCTCGACGCCCGCGCCGACAGGGTCGAGGCCGTGGTGCACATGGGCGCGATCTCGTCGACCACGGAGCCGGACGCCGACCGGATCGTGCAGAACAACTTCGTGCTGTCGCGCGACCTCTGGCAGTG
>JAQGII010000324.1 GCA_028291305.1 Caulobacteraceae bacterium | reverse complement strand
GAAATAGGTCCCGTTGAACTTGGCGTCGGACCAGCTGAAGCGCGGCCCGGCGGCGATCATCCACTTGCCGGGATGGGAGACGAAGTCCGCGCCGGTGTTGACCAGCAGGCCGCTCTGGGCGGTCAGGCCCTTGAGCCCTTCGATATGCAGCCGCAACCAGCTGTTCGTCCAGATGTTGACGAAGCCGCCGCCTTCCAGCGACCAGCCGATGTTGAGCATGCCTTCCAGCCAGCCGCTGTTGCCGCGGTCCTCGCTGCTCGAGGCCGCGAGGCCGACCGCGCCGCGGCGGGTGTTGAGCAGGGAGAAGCTGGCCGCGTCGTCGGGCGCCGCGTAGGCGTCGAACTCCCAGGGCTTCGTGATGGCCAGGTTGCCGCCGGGGAAGAGGGCCAAATGCTTGCCGCCCTCGTAGCTGGCAGCGACTTCGGCCCTCAGGGCGGCGTTCAGGTTGTACCCGAAGACGGTGACGGGTTCGGCGCCGGCCGCGCCGGCCGCGCCGGCGAAAACAAGGCCGCATCCGGCCGACCTCAGAACTGATCTCACCCGCCCAACTCCGCTGTCGTGGTTTTTGGGCTAACGCGCAGTTTGCCGGCGGGATGCGTGCAGCGCGGCCTCCAGTCTAGTTGGGAAGCATGACCCGCACGCCGGTCGAGACAGAGAACTGGTCCGGCGCGCCCAGCTGCCTGACCAGCGGGCTGTTGGCGTCGTCGCCCAGCAGGCGGTGGTAGCGGGCGTCGAAGGTCAGCCGCCATTGGCGGCGCCATTTGTATTCGGCGCTGGCTTCAAGGCCGGCGAAATGCGCTCCGGCCCGGGCGACGTAGGGGTTGGCGATGCGGGGACTGGCGATCGCCTCCGCCGGGGTGACGCCGAAATAGGTGTTGTTGAACTTGTCGTCCCCCCAGCCGAACCGGGGACCGGCGGCCAGCCGCCACCGTCCGGGCTGGGCGACGGCGTCGACGCTGGTGTTGACCTGAAGGCCCGATTGCGAGGTCAGCCCCTTGAGCGCCTCGGCGTGCATGCGCAGCCATGGCGTGGGCCAATAGTTGAGGTAGCCGCCGCCCTGGATGGACCAGCCGATACTCCTCATCCCCTCCAGTTCGTTCTTGTTGCCCCGGTACTCCCGGACCGAAGCGGCCACCCCCAGCGAGAAATGGCGGGTGTTCAACACGGAAAAGCTGGCGGCGTCGTCGGGCGCGGCGAAGAAGTCGAAATCCGACGGCTTGGTCACGGCCAGGCTGCCGCCCGGAGCAGGGCCCACGTGCTTGGAGCCGTCGTAGGTCGGGGCGATCCAGCCGCGCAGGGCGATGTTCAGCTTATAGCCGAAGACCGTGCCGGCCTGGGGGTCGCTGGGTGCGTCGGTCTGGGCGTGCGCCGCGCCTGCGGCCACGCTCGCCGCTATCAGGCCGCCCGAGACGACCGCGAGGAAGGGTTTCACCGCACACTCCGTTGTTCGCCGCACCTAGGAACGCCAATCAACCACGCAGGACGAAGCGAGTTCTACAGTCCAGCTTGTTTCAGCGCCAGTCTGGCCAACTCGAGATCTTCCTCGCGCACCATCAGCCGGGATGGGATTGCCCCCGTCAACAGGCCACCTGCAGCCGAGTCGAACACGAAGCTGTCGATGCCGGCGTCGCTGAGGACCGAGCGCATGACGGAGAGGCGCACCACATCCATCGTGCGTTCGAGCTCGACCATGTCTCAGCTGGCCTTGGCCTGATGCAGCCGGGCGGCGGCGCGCTCCAGGGCCGTGGCCGCGCTCTCGCCGCGCTCCACCTCGGCCACGCCGATGTCGAACTCCACCACGAACGGCGGGCGGCCCTCGCCGGCGTCGAACGCCGTGCAGCCGATCACCGCCGCGATCCGCTCGGCCGCTGCGCGGGCGGACTGCAGACGGGTGGAGGGCAGGGCGAGGGCGAAGGTTTCAGGGCCGAGGCGGGCGGCGGTGTCCTCCGAGCGCACCAGGCGGCCGATCATCGAGCCGATCTGCGGCACGGCCCGGTCGACCCAGCCGTCGGCGCGCAGGGGGGCCAGTT
This sequence comes from Caulobacteraceae bacterium, assembly GCA_028291305.1. Lineage (GTDB taxonomy): Bacteria > Pseudomonadota > Alphaproteobacteria > Caulobacterales > Caulobacteraceae > BOG-938. The sequence continues at coordinate 2,951 of JAQGII010000324.1, read as the reverse complement.
CGGGCTGCTCGGTCAGCTTCAGCACGCACACCGACAGCGGCCGGTTGCGCTGGCGCGAGGACAGGGTCAGGCGGGCGAGGTGGGCGGCGAACAGGTCGCGGGTGAACAGCCCCGTGACGGCCTCCATCAGGCCCGAACCGCGCGCGCGGTTCAGCGCCCGGCGGATCGACGCCTGGTGGCGGTAGGCCTTGGCCAGTTCGATCACCCGCTCGGCGGTTTCGGTCTCCGGGGTGTGCGCCGTGGCCACGTCCGAGACGCCGCGATGGAACACCTCGTTCAGGCCGATCTCGGCGTCGGGACGCAGGTAGAGCAGGGCGGGGATATGGTAGAGGCGGGTGTTGCGACGCATGCCCGCCGCGATCGACAGGGCCTCGGCGCGGTCGTCGCCCGCCCACAGCACCACCGCCTCGAACGGCTGGTCGTGCAGATAGTCGAAGGCGGTGTAGGCGGTGAAGGCGCCCACCACCTCGGCTCCGTTGCGCGTCAGCGCGTTGGACAGGGCCAGGAATTGCGGGGCCGGGTCGCCTACGGCCAGGACGCGCCACGGCTCGGCTCCGGGATCGGGCGGGTCCAGCAGCTGGCCGCGCTCGAGGAAGGTCTCCGCGCGCAGTTCGAACTCTTCCTGGGCGGTTGCGGTGCGCACCAGCGATTCCAGCCGGAACGCCGCCTGCGCCGGATGCAGCGGGGCGGCCAGGGTCAGGTCGAAGGCGGACAGATTGTCTCCGGGGATGGGCCGGCCGATGGCGATGACGGGCAGGCGGCGCTGGCCGCTGGCGGCCTTCAGGCGCAGCGCGACGTCGCGCGCTTCCTCGCCGTAGCTGGCTACGTCGATGATCGCCGCCTCGATCTGCAGGTCGGCCAGGGCCGCGATGCCGGCATAGATCCCGCGGCCGGTGACGGTGCGCCAGCCCAGGCGGTCCAGGCCATCGGCCAGGGGGCCGGCGAGGCTATCGTCGCGCGCAAGGATCAGCACCCGGGCATGGACCGACACGACATATCCTTCAATCATGAAGCCGACGCCGGTCGCCGCTCCCCCGCATGCACATTAACTCTATGTCCCCTTACCAGAGGCTTTATGCGCGCAGCCTCGGCCCCCGCCCGCGCTTCGCCTGAATCGCGCAAAGGGCTATCTGTAGGGGATGGTTGAGCGTCCCTATGGCCTGGCCGCAAGTCCCTGGGCGCTGTTGCGCGCGGCGCTGGGCGCGATTCGCCGGGCGCTGGCGCGGCTGTGGGGCCGCGACGTGATGCTCTACACCGGCGGGGTGTCCTTCTACGCCATGCTGGCCGGCTTCCCGGCCCTGGCGATCCTGGTCAGCCTCTACAGCCTGCTGTCCACGCCGGAGGTGGCCGCTCGTCAGGCCGAGGCCCTCGCGGTCCTGCTGCCGACCAGCGCCCACGCCCTGTTCGCCGAAGAACTGCAGCGGCTGGCACACACGCCGCTGTCGGTGGTTTCCACCCAGGGCGGCCTGGCCGTGCTGATCAGCCTCTATGCCGCCCACCGGGGCGTGAAGGCCCTGATCGCCGGCCTGTCCTTCATCCATGACGACGAGGGCGCCCACAGCTTCGTGCAGATCAACCTGATGGCGCTGATCGTCTTCCTGGCGGGCCTCGGCCTGATCCTGTTCACCTCCACCGCCTTCCTGATCGTGCGCATCCTGGTGACGGCCCTGGACCCCGGCGCCATCCACCAGACCGGCTGGATCTTCAACGAGTGGATCTGGTCGAGCCTGGGCGTCAGCCTCGGGCTGACGCTGATCTACCGCTATGTGATGGACGAAGAGCCGCTCGGCTGGCGCGCGTCGGTGGTGGGCGGCCTGGTCGGGGCGGCCGTGTCGCTGGCGGCTTCCTGGGCCTGCGCCCTATACGTCGACCGCGTGGCGCGGCTAGGCGCCACCTACGGCTCGATCGCCGCCGTGGTGGTCTGCCTGATCTGGATATCCTGGAACATCAACGCGGTCTTCTTCGGCGGCGCCCTGGCGACGGAGGCGGAGCAGCTGCTGTTGCGCAAACCGCGGCCCGACTCCCCTCGGCCACCCGCAGCGTCACCCTAGACCCCGCGCGACCTCGAAAATCAGGGTCCGGCCCTGCATCGTGCTGGAGATCAGCCGATAGCCTTCGCTGGCGCAGAAGTGGGGCACGTCGATCCTGGCCAGCGGGTCGTCGGCCAGCAGGCGCACGGTCTGGCCGGGCGCGGCCCGCTCCAGCGCCCGGCGCAGGCGCAGGGTCGGCACGGGGCAGCGGTGGCCGCGCGCGTCCGCCACCAGCGGGGCGGGGGGAGCCTCCTCGGTCATCTGAACAAAGCCGCCTCGGGCCGCGTTGTGGTCGGCGAACACGCTGTCATCGAAGCGAGGCTATCATGGCCACCCGTCCTACCTGGCAAGGGCACCTGAGGCTCTCCCTGGTGACCTGCCCGGTCGCCCTCTACACCGCCATCTCGGCCACGGGCGAGGTGCATTTCAATCTCCTGCACAAGGAGACCATGAACCGCATCCGCATGATCCCCACCGACCCGGACACCGGCCCGGTGGAGCGGGCCGACCTGGTCAAGGGCTTCGAGGTCGACAAGGGCCAGTACGTCGTGGTCACCGACGACGAGATCAAGGCCGTGCGGCTGGAAAGCACCCGCACCCTGGACATCGAGCGGTTCGTCGACGGCGGCGAGATCGACCGGCTGTACTGGAACCAGCCCTACTACCTGACCCCGGACGGCAAGATGGCGGCGGAGGCCTTCGGCGTGATCCGCGAGGCGATGGCCCAGTCGGGCAAGCTGGCGCTCGGGCGCGTGGTGCTGCACCAGCGCGAGCGGCTGATGGCGCTGGAGCCGCGCGACAAGGGCATCCTTGCCTACACCCTTCGCAACCGGCGCGAGGTCCGCCAGGCCGAGGAGATCTTCGCCCATATCAAGGACGTCAAGCCGCCGCCGCAGATGGTCGAGATCGCCACCAAGATCA
>JAQGII010000029.1 GCA_028291305.1 Caulobacteraceae bacterium | reverse complement strand
CGTCGATCGGGAAGAAATAGACGCGGGCCGAGCGCAGCCGGTCGAGGCGGAAGTCGGTTGGACCTGCGATGCGCACCACCTCCAGCCGTTCCTTCAGCATGGCGATTAAGGGCAGGAAGAGCTGGCCGTTGAGGCCGTCCATGTAGAGGTCATCCGGCGCGCGGTTGGAGGTCGAGACCAGCACCACGCCGCGCTCGAACAGGGCCTCGAACAGCCGGACGTGGATCATGGCGTCGGCGATGTCGGTGACCTGCAGTTCGTCGAAACACAGCAGGCGGGCCTGCGAGGCGATCAGGGCCGCGGTCGGCGCGATGGGGTCGTCGCCCTTGTTCTGGCCGAAGACACGCTTGCGCTCGGCCGCGTCGCCCTTGCGCCACTGGTCGATCAGGCCGTGGACCTCGGCCATGAAGGCGTAGAAGTGGGCGCGGCGCTTGTTCTCGACCGGCGCGGACTCGAAGAACAGGTCCATGAGCATGGACTTGCCCCGCCCCACCGGCCCCCACAGATAGACGCCCCGCAGCGCCTTGGGCTTCTTGAAGAAGGACAGGAAGGCCGGCTCGCCGCGCAGGTTGAGTTCGCTCTCCAGCCGGCACAGCGCCTCGACCGCCCGCTCCTGCGCGGCGTCGGGCTTGAGCTCCCCGCGCTCCAGGCGCTGGCGATAGGCGGTGCGAAGGGATTGAGCCATCGACCGGGGAGGTAGCAGGCGCTCACCCCATCGTCATCCTCGGAAAATGGCAAAGCGACGCTCCGAGGATGACGATCCGGGGGAAGAACGCTAAGCCCTGGGCATGATCCGCAGCGTCGCCCTGGCTGACGAACAAGCGACCCGACGCCTGGGCGCGGCGGTGGCGCGCGCCCTGCGGCCCGGCGAGGCCGTCTGCCTCTACGGCCCGCTAGGCGCCGGCAAGACCACCCTGGCGCGGGGGCTGGTGCGGGCGCTGACCCGGCCGGACGAGGATGTGCCAAGCCCGACCTTCACCCTGGTGCAGTTCTACGAGGGCGCGGCGTTTGCCCTGGCCCATTTCGACCTCTACCGCCTGACGCGGGCCGACGAGGCCTATGAGATCGGGTTGGACGAGGCGCTGGAGGACGGCGCGGCCCTGATCGAGTGGCCGCAGCGGCTGGACGGGCGGCTGCCCGGCGACCGACTCGATATAGAGATCGACATCGAGGGCGACGCGAGGCGCGCGCGCCTGACCCCCCACGGCGCATGGGAAGGCCGACCGCTTGAGTTCTGATCCATCCGCCGCCCGCCAGGACTCCCTCCGGGAAGAGGCCCGGGCCGCCTTCCTGAAGGCGGCCGGGCTGGGTCACGCCCAGCGCCGTCCGCTGCCCGGCGACGCCTCGACCCGCCGCTACGAGCGCCTGATCCTGCCGTCGGGCGCGACCCTGATGCTGATGGACGCCCCGCCCCTGGCCGAAAGCCCGCCTTGCGACCCGGCCTGGAGCCCCGCCGAGCGCATCGCCGCCGGCTGGAACGCCACCGCCCGCTTGGCCGCCGGCCGCATCGACGCCTTCGCCGCCACCGCCGCCTACCTGCGCGGGCTCGGCCTGTCGGCGCCGGAGATCCTGGCCCTGGACGCGCCCACCGGCCTGGCGGTGATCGAGGACTTCGGCGAGGGGGTGTTCGCCCGCCTGATCGAACAGGGCGGCGACGAGCGCGAGCTCTATTTCGCCGCCATCGACGCCCAGGCGCGGCTGCACGAGGCGCCGCCGCCGGCTACCCTGTCCGTAGACGGACTGTCCTGGCCCCTGCTGCCCTACGACGCCGTGGCGCTGAAGGCCGGGGCGGACCTGTTCGTCGACTGGCAGCCCAGGCTGACCCCGGCCCTCGACTTCGGGACCGCCGCCCGCGCCGAGTGGGATGCGCTGTGGGCCGATATCGCCCGGCGCGGCGAGGCCGGCGCCGCCGTCTTCGCCCACCGCGACTTCCACGCCGAAAACCTGCTGTGGCTGCCGGAGCGGCCGGGCGCCGCCCGGGTCGGCCTGATCGACTTCCAGGACGCGGTCCTGGCCCACCCGAGCTGGGACCTGCAGTCCCTGCTGCAGGACGCCCGGCGCGACGTGTCGCCGGCGCTGGAGGCCGCCGCCCTGGACCGCTATTTCGGCCGCCGTCCGGGCCTGGACCGCGATGCGTTCATGGCCGACTACGCCGCCCTGGCCGCCCTGAACGAGGCCCGCATCCTCGGCGTCTTCGCCCGCCTGGTCGTGCGCGACGGCAAGCCCCGCTATCGCCAGTTCATGCCGCGCATGTGGCGGCAGCTGGAGCGCAACCTGCAGAACCCCGCGCTGGGCGGACTGAAGCCCTGGTTCGATAGGCATGTGCCCGTGGAGGCGAGAGCGTGAACGCCAAGGTAGCCGCGACCTCTTCCGTGCAACGGGAGACGGGGACGACCCAGAAGGGAGGACGTGACGCCCCCACGACCGCCATGGTCCTGGCCGCCGGGATCGGCAGCCGGATGCGGCCGCTGACGGACGACCGGCCCAAGGCGCTGGTGGAGGTCGGCGGCAAGGCCCTGATCGACCACATGCTCGACCGCCTGGCCGACGCCGGGGTGACCGACGCGGTGGTCAACGCCCACCATTTCGGCGACCGGCTGATCGCGCATGTGCAGGCGCGCCAGCATCCGTGGGTCGTCGTGTCCGACGAGCGCGACCGCCTGCTGGAAACCGGCGGCGGGCTGAAGAAGGCGCGGCCGCTGCTGGGCGACGATCCCGTCTGGGTGGCCAATATCGACTCCGTCTGGATCGAGGGCGCGACGCCGGCCCTGACCACCCTGGCCTCGGCCTGGGACCCGCAGCGGATGGACGCCTGCCTGCTGCTGGCGCCGATGGACAACCTGCTCGGCCTGGACGGACCGGGCGACTTTTTCCTTGGCGACGATGGCCGCCTGACCCATCGCGGTGCGGCGCCCCGCGCCCCCTACGCCTACATCGGCGTGCAGATCATGAAGCCCCAGATCGTCGACGACGGTCCCGACGGCCCCTTCTCGGTGTTCGCCAGCTGGATGCAGGCGATGGCCCGGGGCCGCCTCTACGGCGCAGTGATGGACGGCTTCTGGATGCATGTCGGCGATCCCGGCTCGCGCGACGAAGCCG
>JAQGII010000265.1 GCA_028291305.1 Caulobacteraceae bacterium | reverse complement strand
GTGGGGAGCATGGCGGCGATATAGCTATTTTCTATCGGAAACAAAAAAACTATCGATTTGTTTTTGCGACCCGGCGGGTGCTTTTTCGCCGGGTCGCCGGCCGCAATCTTGTGTGCGCTATCGCTTCGCTGCTTGAGCGCGGCCGGCTCATTTGCACCACCGCTTCGCTGCTCGCGCAGCCTCCCCCATTCGGAGCCGCCCCATGACCGCCAAGACCCCGCCCATCCTGACCACCAGCGCCGGCGCCCCGGTGCCGGACAACCAGAACAGCCTGACCGCCGGCCCGCGCGGCCCGCTGCTGGTGCAGGACGTGCACCTGTTCGAGAAGGCCGCCCACTTCAACCGCGAGCGCCTGCCCGAGCGCGTGGTGCACGCCAAGGGCTCGGCCGCCTTCGGCACCTTCACCGTCACCCACGACATCACCCGCTACACCGCCGCCTCGCTGTTCGCCGAGGTGGGCAAGGTGACGGACACCTTCCTGCGCTTCTCGACCGTGGCCGGCGAGCGCGGCGCGGCGGACGCCGAGCGCGACGTGCGCGGCTGGGCGCTGAAATTCTACACCGACCAGGGCAACTGGGACCTGGTGGGCAACAACACCCCGGTGTTCTTCATCCGCGATCCGCTGAAGTTCTCCGACTTCATCCACACCCAGAAGCGCGACCCGCGCACCAACATGCGCTCGACCACCGCCATGTGGGACTTCTGGAGCCTGAGCCCCGAGAGCCTGCACCAGGTGACGACCCTGTTCTCGGACCGGGGCATACCGAAGTCCTACCGCCACATGCACGGCTTCGGCTCGCACACCTTCAGCTTCATCAACGCGCAGGGCGAGCGGTTCTGGGTGAAGTTCCACTTCAAGACCCAGCAGGGCATCGCCAACTACACCAACGAGGAGGCCGCGGCCCTGGTCGGCGGCGACCGCGAGACTCACCAGCGCGACCTCTACGAGGCCATCGAGCGCGGCGACCACCCGCGCTGGACCCTGTTCGTGCAGGTCATGCCGGAGGCCGACGCCGACACGACGCCGTACAACCCGTTCGACCTGACCAAGGTATGGCCGCACGGCGACTACCCGCTGATCGAGGTCGGCGTGCTGGAGCTGAACCGCAACCCGGCCAACTACCATGCCGAGGTCGAGCAGGCGGCGTTCTCGCCGGGCAATGTCGTGCCGGGGATATCCTTCAGCCCCGACAAGATGCTGCAGTTCCGGGTGTTCTCCTACGGCGACGCCCACCGCCACCGGGTCGGGACCAACGCCGACCAGCTGCCGGTCAACCGGCCCAGGGTCGAGGTGAACACCTATCACCGCGACGGGGCCATGCGCGCCGACGGCAACGGCGGAGGCTCGGTCAACTACGAGCCCAACAGCTTCGGCGGGCCGGCGCAGGCGCCCGCCTACCGCGAGCCGCCGCTGAAGATCACCGGCGCCGCCGACCGCTACGACCACCGGGCGGACAACGACGACTACAGCCAGGCGGGCGCGCTGTTTCGCCTCATGACGCCGGCCCAGCAATCGGCGCTAATGGACAACATCGCAGCGGCCATGGTCGGCGTGCCGCAGGTCATCCTGCAGCGCCAGATCGCCCACTTCACCCTGGCCGACCCGGCCTACGGTGCGGGCGTGGCCCGGCGGACAGGGATAGAGCTCCCGGTAGCGGCCGAATAGGCCCGCCGGGAGAGGGGCGGGGCGGCGCGCGGGATCCGCGCGCCGCCCTTTCCGCCCGGCGCCCCGCCGCCGGGGCCCCATAGGCTTCCTCTATACAAATATCAGAAACAATCGATTGGCCTTCTTGCGGGCCAGCCTCTACCAACCTCCGGTGCGGCGAACGCGCCCACCCCAATTCTCAATGAAGGAGCCACAGCCATGCTGGGCGTCGGCGAAAAACTGCCTGAGTTCAAGATCGTGGGCGTGAAGCCCGGGTTCAACGCGCACGAAGAGAAGGGCGTCAGCGCCTTCGAGCCGATCACCAAGGAAAGCTTCCCCGGGAAGTGGAAGGTGATCTTCTTCTACCCGAAGGACTTCACCTTCGTCTGCCCGACCGAGATCGCCGAGTTCGCGCGCCTGCATAAGGACTTCGAGGACCGCGACGCGGTGGTGCTCGGCGGCTCGACCGACAACGAGTTCTCCAAGCTGGCCTGGCGCCGCGATCACCCGGATCTCGACAAGCTGCCGATCTGGTCGTTCGCCGACAGCTCGGCCAAGTTCACCCGCGCCCTGGGCGTGCTCAACGAAGAGGAAGGCGTGGCGCTGCGCGCGACCTTCGTGGTCGACCCGGACAACACCATCCAGCACGTCTACGTCACCAACCTGAACGTGGGCCGCAACCCGTCCGACACCCTGCGGGTGCTGGACGCGCTGCAGACCGACGAGCTGTGCCCCTGCAACCGCCAGGTGGGCGGCGCTACGCTCTAGGCACGGCTGTACAAAAATACCGGCATTGGCGCGGTCCGGCCTGGATCGGATCGCGCGGGTGTCCGTTCTGAAGTCTGCGTCGTCCGGCCGAGCCGGAAGGACGCCCTGACCCGGGGGCCGCTTTTCCTCCCCCCCGAAAGCCGCCCCCGGGTCACCTCTTCCTGTCTGTTATGATGTCCACCCGTCCGGAGGCCGACTGATGTCGATCGAAGCCCTGCGCGAAGCCCTGCCCGCCTATGCCAAGGACCTTAGCCTGAACCTGTCGTCGTTGGCCGGCGAGACGCTGCTGAACGACCAGCAGAAATGGGGTTGTTTCGTCGCCTCCGCCTATGCGGTGGGCCAGCCGGACGTGGTCCGCCAGATCAACGCCCAGGCCGAGGGCGCCGGCGTGTCCGTCGAGGCGCTGACCGCGGCCAGGGCGGCGGCGGCGATCATGGGCATGAACAACGTCTACTATCGCTCGCTGCACCTGCTCTCGAACCACGAGTACCGCACCCTGCCGGCGCGGCTGCGCATGAACGTCATCGCCAACCCGGGCGTCGACAAGAGCGACTTCGAGCTGTGGTGCACGGCGGTGTCGGCCATCAACGGCTGCGGCATGTGCCTGGACTCGCACGAGGAGGAGCTGCGCAAGCGCGGCGTGCCCACCGCCCAGATCCAGACCGCCCTGCGCATCGCCTCGGTGGTCAACGCCGTGTCGCGGGTCATCGCGGCCGAGCAGGCGGCGATCTCCTAGAGCCTTTCCCGTGGTCGCGGCCTACGCCGCCTCGAACCTCAGCGGGGCGCCCCAAAAGGCTTCGACCATGCCGTGCTGCGGTCCCGGGGCGCCGGTGGTCAGGAACCGCCGCTCGCCCGAGGAGCCCGGGTCGTATTCCGGATGGGCGGCCAGGTACCGCCCCAGCGAATCCGCCGTGGCGCCCGGCTGGTGGATCAGGGCGACGCCCGCGGGCAGCGCCGCGTGGAACAGGTCCGCGACGATCTCATAGTGGGTGCAGGCCAGCACCGCCTTGTCCGGTGGGCGGCCGATGCGGCGCGCGAGGGCTTCCACATGACCTTCGATGATCGGCGCCAGCACCCGCCGGTCGGCCCCGTCCTCGATCAGCCGGGCCAGCTCGGGGCAGGGTTCGGAGAAGACCGCCAGGTCGCCCCGGCGCTTGTCGATCTCGATCTCGTAGACGCGGCTGAGCGTCGTGCCCGGCGTCGAGAACACCCCCAGCACCTCCAGCGCCTCCGCCTTCTCCGGCAGGCGCTCCGGCTCCGGCGTCCAGGGCAGGCCGGTGGCGGCCTCGATGGTCGGCACGATGATGCCCAGCACGTTGGCGGGCCTGCCGCGCGCCTGGCGCAGTCCCGGCAACCAGGTCTGCTGCAGGCGGCGCAGGGCGATGGCGGAGGCGGTGTTGCAGCCCAGCACCACCAGGTCGGCGCCGGCCTCGAACAGCCGCTCGCAACCGCGCCGGGTCAGCTCGACGATGCGCTCGCCGGGCAGGCCGCCGTAGGGCGCATGCGCCTGGTCGGCCAGGTAGATCAGGTCGGCCGTGGGGAACCGCCCCACCAGGGCCCGGTGGACGGACAGGCCGCCCACTCCAGAATCGAAGACGCCGATCGCCATGGGCCATCGCATAGTACGGCGCCGCGGCTGAGGACAGCCTCGACGCGCGGCGCAGGCCGCCGTGCGGCGGTTGGGCGCGGGGCCAGCGCCGGACCCTCCGACCCTACGCGGGCAGCCGCCCTTCGCCCTTGAGCCGCTCCACATAGCCGTCGAACGCCTTCCAGGCGGCGCTGGCCAGGGCGGCGCCGACGCTGACCCGGCGCACGCCGACGCTGGCGAAGTCATCGACGCTGAGGCCGGTGGCGGTCAGGTTGGCGTTGACCGGCCGGGGCAGCTCGCGCACCAGCCGGGCGGTGTCCGCCAGCGTCTTGACCCCCGGCGCATAGAGGCAGTCGGCGCCGGCCTCGGCGTAGGCCTTCAGGCGGGCGATCACCGCATCCATGTCCAGCCGCTCCATCAGATAGGCCTCGCAGCGGCCGACCAGCATCACGTCCTGGCCCGAGGCGTCGATGGCGGCGCGGGCCGCGCGCATCCGCGCCACGGCCACGTCCAGGGGATAGAAGGCGCGGCCGTTCCGGTCCTCGATCGACAGCCCGGCCACGCCGGTCTCGATGCAGCGGGCGACGTTGGCGCCGACGCCCTGCGCGCTGTCGGCGAAGCCGGCCTCGAAGTCGGCGTTGACCGGCAGGTCGGTGACCCCGACCAGGAAGCGCAGGTGCTCGAGCACCTCGTCCACGGTCATCTCGCCGTCGGCCCTGCCCAGGGCCCAGGCCGCGCCGGCGCTGGTGGAGGCCAGGGCCTTGAAGCCAGCCTTCTGCAGGCGGATCGCGCTGCCGCCGTCCCACGGGTTGGGCAGGGCGAAGCAGCCGGACCGGTGCAGGGCGCGGAAGGCGGCGCGGCGGTCGGCGATGGAGGTCATGGCGGGCTCCTCGTTACGGGCGGGCCGCAGACTGGCGGGACGGGCGCATCAAGTCCATTGCACCGGCGTCATCGCGGCCGGATACCATGCGCCAAGCTTGCGCCCGCGCCGATCCCGGCCGGCCGTCCGGCAAGAGG
>JAQGII010000249.1 GCA_028291305.1 Caulobacteraceae bacterium | reverse complement strand
TATCCCATGGCGCCGCCGAGCGGGCCACCGTCGACCTGGTGGACCAGGCGGGCCGGGCGGGGGACATCGGGGCCTTCGTCACCCACCTGCACCGCAACGGCCGGCTGACCGCCTCCCTGCTGCTGCGCGCCCTGGCGCAGGGGCAGATGGGGCTGTTCGAATGGGGCATCGCCGAATTGGCCGGCGTGCCGCACCACCGCACCTGGCTGATGATCCATGACGCGGGGCCGCTTGGCCTGAAGGCCATCTACGAACGGGCCGGTCTGCCGTCCCGGCTGTTTCCCGCCTTCCGCAGCGGCGTGGACACCTATCACGCGATGAACGCCGACGGCAGTCTGCGCGACCGCGAACGTTTCCAGGAGCGCATGTTGCAGCGCTTCCTCACCCAGCCGCAGGCCATCCCCCGCGAGGACGTCGACTACCTGCTCGACAAGATGGATCGTTTGGCTGCCACGCCCCAGCCGGCGGCCCGGCGCGCGGGCGACGGGCGGCTGCTGAACTGACGTCGCTTAGCTGTCGCCGACGACGGCGCTGACCCGCTCTTCCAGGGAGGTGGCCAGAAGAGCGCCGACCGGATGGCCCTCGTCGCGGATACCGTCGCGGACCACAGCCTTGATGGTCTCGATATGGGCGTTGATCAGGTCGAGCGGCGCCTCGGCCCGCCCGGCCTCCAGCAGCCGGCACAGCGATCCGGCCATGCGCGTGACGATCGGGAATTCATAGGTGCCGCCCAGGCCCTTCAGGTCGTGGGCATGGGTATGCAGGGCCTCGCCCGCTTCCCCCGCCAGCCCTTCGAGGGCGACGCGGCTGTTGGCGGCCTCCAGCTTGTCGATCTCGTCCTGCAGCCAGCGCGAGAACTGGCCGGCCAGGCTCTTGAGCGCGGCTTCGGCGCGCGCGATGACATCCCCATCGACGCCGCCGGGACGTGCGTTCGCGTTGGGTTGAGACAAGGTCTTGTACGGTTGAGTCAAGGCGCCCTCCCGTTTTACTGACGGCGTGGGTGGTCGTTGGCCCCCAACCCTAGCCGGGTCAAGCTTAATAACTGGTGCGCGCGGGCGTCCTAAACGGCGAACTGTTCGGTCAGAATCCGCTCGTCGAGGCTGCGTCCGGCGTCGAACAGCATCACCAGGGGCTGGCTGCGGTCCTCGGCGATGTGCACCTGGGCCACGTTGCGCACTTCGACGTTGTCGGCCACGGCGCTGACCGGCCGCTTGTCCGGCTCAAGCACCTCGAACGTCACCTTGGCCGTGTGCGGCAGCAGCGCGCCCCGCCAGCGGCGCGGGCGGAAGGCGCTGATCGGGGTCAAGGCCAGCACCTGAGCGCCGATCGGGATGATCGGGCCATGGGCCGACAGGTTGTAGGCGGTCGAGCCGGCGGGAGTGCAGACTAGGGCCCCGTCGCAGACCAGCTCCTCCAGGCGCACCTTGCCGTCGATGACGATCCTCAGCTTGGCGGTCTGGTGGGTCTGGCGTAGCAGCGAAATCTCGTTGATGGCCATGGCCCGCGCCTCCCGACCGTCGCGGCACGCAGCGCGCATGATCAGGGGATGGATCACGGCGTGCTCGGCGGCGTTGATCCGGTCCAGCAGGTCGTCCTCGCTGAACTCGTTCATCAGGAAGCCGACCGTGCCCATGTTCATGCCGTAGATCGGCCGGGCGGCGGGCAGGTTGCGGTGCAGGTTCTCCAGCATGAAGCCATCGCCGCCCAGGGCGACGATCACGTCGGCGTCCTCTTCGGACACGCCGCCATACCGCGCCGACAACCGGTCGCGCGCCGCGGCGGCTTCAGGCCTGTCGTCGGCAAGGAAGGCAAGCCGGCGGATCAGCGGGGGATGCTCGGTCATGCCGGTTGTTGAAGCCTGCCCGCCGCCGTCTTGTCAAATGGGGGCGATCACCTGGATCATCCGGTTGAACGCCAGCACGGCCTCCTCGGCCGCAACGTGCTGGAACACGGCGCTGGCCCGCGCGTCGCCTTCGCCGCCACCGCTCGGCAGGCCGCGGTTCAGTTCGCGCACCCGCGCCAGCACCGTGGGGAAGACGCTGCGGTCGATGCCGGCGGCGTGGCAGGCCAGGGCCAGGATTTCCGGCCGGTCGCAGTTCAGCGCCGCGTGCAGGTGGTCGCCGTTCAGCCCGGCCAGCTGGGCCAGGCCCGCTTCGAACAGCGACAGCTTGTGTTCGCGCAGCGCGCGCAGCAGGTAGCCGGGCTTCAACTGCCCAGCGGCGTTCAGCTTGTGCACCAGGCGGCGTTCGGTGGCCGCGCGCTCCTCGGCCCGCTCCAGAGTCACCGGCCGTCCGAACGGCTCGACGGTCGCGTCGTGCACCGCATCGTCCACGGCCAGGTTGAGGGCCTGCGGATCCAGCCGGAAACGCCCCGCGAGGGCTTCGCGCAGGGCCTCGCCGACCCAGGCGTAGAGGGTGCAGGCCAAGTCGGTGGTCAGCTGCGGGTGACGGGTCAGGGGCGCGCGCAGGGCCGGCATCAGGCGCGAGGCCTCCACCAGCCGGGCGATGCCGTCGTCGGGCAGCACGGCGGACACGTTGTCGGCCAGGGCGGCCAGCAGCGAAGGCTCGTTCTTGTCGAGGATGGCCAGCGCCACCGCGGGGCCGATCCCGGGCCGGCGGGCGACCTCGACCTGGTGCTCCAGGGTGGCCTCGACCAGCAGGCGGATCAGGTCGCCGTCGTCCAGCAGCGGGCTGCTGGCGATCACCGGCCGCGCGATCTCGATGTCGTCGAGCGTCAGCACATGCACCAGCGCGCGCGGCGCCCAGTCCACCCCGGCGATCCGCTCGGCCAGGCGGCGGCGCACCTCCCGCTCGGCGTCGATCACCAGGGTCATGAAGACCTCGTCGATCAGGGCCTTGGCCTTGACCGCTTCGGCGTCGCCGCCGGGTCCGGCCAGCTCGCAAAGGCTGACGACGTTCATCAGCAGCCGTTCACGGTCGGCGGGTTCGCGGCTCTTGGCCAAGTCCAACAGGGCATTCGTCTGCGCGACGAGCAAGGGAGCCTCCGCTCTTCTTCGGGCTCGGACCTTGACGCAGCGCGATTAAAGCCCGGTTAACCAATGTGGCGAATTCATGGCGGGCGACGCGGCCGCCCATGCCCTAGTTGGAGATGCGCGGCCGCAGCGTGTAGTGGCCATCCTTGAAGGCGCCGAACAGCACCGAGGCCTGCGGATGGCCCACCGGACGGCCGCTGTCGTCGGGCAGCAGGTTCTGTTCGGACACATAGGCGAGGTAGCTGCCGTCGTCGTTCTCGGCCAGCAGGTGGTAGAAGGGCTGGTCCTTGCGCGGCCGGATGCCCTCGGGGATGGCCTGGTACCAGTCCTCGGTGTTGGCGAATTGCGGATCCACGTCGAACACCACGCCCCGGAAGGGGAACAGGCGGTGGCGGACGATGTCGCCGATCGCGAATTTCGCCACGCTGACTTGGGCGGAGCTCGGGTTCATGGTGGCCATGTTAGTCCGCGTAGCTGACCCGGACATGAATAGAAATGGCAAACAACCTGCTACGGCTTTCGACGGCGGCCTTGCCTTGTTACAGTCACGTCGAAAAGCGCGCGCCCAGCAGCGGCCGACGCGACGGAAATTGAGTGCATGTCTCAGGCGGTCCAATCGCCCGGGCAAGCGCCAGGGGAGGCGTCCCCGGCGCCGGCCGACGGGCGTCCATTGCGGCCCAACCAAGGGCGGGCGGGCGAGGGCCAGACCTTTGCCGCGCTCGATCTGGGCACCAACAACTGCCGGCTGCTGATCGCCCGTCCTTCCGAGGACGGGTTCCGTATCGTCGAGGCTTATTCCAACATCGTCCGCCTGGGCGAGGGCCTGTCCCAGACCGGCCGCCTGCAGGACCACGCGATGGAGCGGGCGCTGGGCGCCCTGAAGGTCTGCGCCGACAAGATCGCCCGCCGCCGGTGTCTGCGGGTGCGCGCGGTCGCCACCCAGGCCTGCCGCTCCGCCGACAACGGCGCCGAGTTCATCGAGCGCGTCCGGCGCGAGACCGGGCTGCAGCTGCAGATCATCAGCCCGCGCGAGGAGGCCCACCTGTCCGTCGCCGGCTGCCTGAACCTGCTCGACCGCAGCGCCGACGCGGCCCTGGTGGTGGACGTGGGCGGCGGCTCGACCGAACTGTCCTGGCTCGACCTGAAGGCGCCCGGGCTGGACATCGACCCGCGCCGCTTCGCCCCCGCCCGACTGCCGGTCAAGGCCTGGATGTCTGCGCCGATCGGCGTCGTCACCCTGGCCGAGCGCTTCCCCGAGGATCCGGTCGACCGGCCGTCCTGGTACCGGCGCATGGTCGAGGCCATGAAGGAGGAGATCGGCGCCTGCAAGGAAGCCGAGGTGGTGCGCCCGGCCTTCGAAAGCGGCGCCGCCCACATCGTCGGCACCTCCGGCGCCATCACCAGCCTGGCGGGCATTCACCTGGGGCTGAAGCGTTACGACCGCCGCCGCGTCGACGGCCTGTGGATGACCCGCGCCGAGTGCGAAGCCACCGCCGGCCGGCTGCTGGCCACCGACCTGGAGGGCAGGGCGCTGGAGCCCTGTATCGGGCCGGAGCGCGCCGACCTGGTGCTGGCCGGCGCCGCGATCCTGCAGGCCGTGCAGGAGCTGTGGCCCTGCGACCGCGTGCGCGTGGCGGACCGGGGCCTGCGCGAGGGCCTGCTGCTGTCGCTGATGGCCGCAGGGTCCCGCCGCCGCCGCAGGCGCGGCCGAGGGCGCCCCCCCGCCGCGCAGGCTGCAGAATGAGCGACGAAGACCCTCCCGAACCCGCCAAGGCCGTCTTTTCAGAGACCGGACCCCGCAAGCGCATGGTGAAACCGCCGACCCGCGGCGGCGATTCCGGCCGCGGCGAGTCGGTGAAGGTGAAGACCTCCAAGCGGCGCACGATGTCGTCCAACAGCTGGCTGGCCCGCCAGCTCAACGACCCGTTCGTCACCCTGGCCAAGTCCAAGGGCTACCGCGCCCGCGCCGCCTTCAAGCTGACCGAGATCGACGACCGCTTCAAACTGCTGCACCGCGGCGCGCGGGTGGTCGACCTCGGCTGCGCCCCCGGCGGCTGGCTGCAGGTGTGCGTCGAGCGCGGCGTCACCGAGATCGCCGGGGTGGACCTGCTGCCGGTCGATCCTGTGCCGCCGGCCTATATCCTGGAGATGGATTTCACCGACCCGGCCTGCGGCGACATGCTGCTGGCCCACCTGGGCGGGCCGCCGGACCTGATCCTGTCGGACATGGCCCCCAACACCACCGGCCACCGCGAAACCGACCACCTGCGCATCGTCGGCCTGATCGATGCGGCCATCGACTTCACCCTGGAGAGCCTGCGCCCCGGCGGTTCCTTCGTCGCCAAGGCCTTCCAGGGGGCCGGCACGTCGGAAGTCCTAGGCCGCCAGCGCATCCACTTCGCCAAGGTCCAGCACGTGAAACCCAAGGCCAGCCGGCAGGATTCTTCGGAACTGTTCCTGGTGGCGACGGGGTTCAAGGGGCGGTGAGAGGGGCGGCCGGTTGCGCTGGCTCAAGGCGGGCGCATCCTGTCGGTCCCATTCC
>JAQGII010000188.1 GCA_028291305.1 Caulobacteraceae bacterium | reverse complement strand
CCGCCTCGGCCCGCCAGCCGGCGATGGCGTTGAACTGATAGCCCTGGCCCGGCGCGTACATGGCCATCCAGGCGGCGCGGGTCGGCTGCACATGGCCCTGCTCGTCGGTCGCCCGGCTGAGCAGCAGGCTCGGCGCGCCGGCCCAGCGCCACGGGGCGCGGAAGCGGGTCAGGGCCTTGGACTGCACCGGGTCGTTGAGCGCCGCCGGCGCCCAGCTCTTGCCGCCGTCGGCCGACACCTCGACCTTGGCCACCTTGCCGGCCCCCGACCAGGCCAGGCCGCTGATCTCGTAGAGCCCGGGGCCGGACAGGCTGAGGCCGAAGGAGGGCCGGGTGATCACCGACTTGACGCCCATCTCGAACATGAACTGCCGCGCCTTGCCGCCGGGCATCAGCTCGGTGTAGCGCGAGGTCTCGTCCTTGGTGAAGGTCGGGCCCGCGGTGACCTTCAGCCGGCGCAGCCATTTGACGTTCATGTTGCCCTGGAAACCGGGCAGCAACAGGCGCATCGGGAAGCCCTGCTCGGGGCGGATCGGCTCGCCGTTCTGGTAAAGGACGACCATCGCGTCCTGCATGGCCTTCCACAGCGGCACGCTGCGGCTCATGCCCGCCGCGTCGCCGCCCTCGGCCAGCAGCCAGCGCCCGGCCGGGTCGACCCCGGCCTCGTCCAGCAGCAGGGACAGCAGCACCCCCGTCCATTCCGAGCCGGAGACCAGACCGTGCAGCACCCCTGCGCTCGCCTGGGCGGGGCTCGGCGCGATCATCCCCCCGCTGTTGCCGGCGCATTCGACGAAGGCGGCGCGGCTGTGCATCGGGTAGCGCATCAGCGTGTCGAGGGTGAACACCAGCGGCTGCCTAACCAAGCCGTGGAGGGTCAGGGTGTGGGCGGCGGGGTCGATCTCCGGCACGCCGTTGTGGTGCCGCTCGAAATGCAGGCCGGCCGGCGTGATGGTCCCTTCGAGTCGCTCGAGCGGGGTGCGCGAGGCGCCCGTGCCGCGCGCGTTCGGCGGGCTGGCGGGGCTGCGTTTGATGTCCTCGCGCCAATGTGATGGGACGCCGTAGGGGGTAAAGGGAACCCCCGGCCGGGTCATGCCGGGAGGCGATCCTGCGCCGATCGCGTCCGCCGCCCGGGCCCCGAACGCGGCGCCCAGGCCGCCGGCCAGGACACCGCCCCGCAACAGGCTTCTGCGGTGCAGAAGCCCGCCTCCAGCGACCTGTTCCTCGTCCTCGCCGAGCCGGGGCTCGTCCATCCAGAGTCTCCCACAAACGTCTCTTTGACGGCGATCAGATCACGGAATGGCCAGGTTGCCAAAGCCGTGCGCAGGCGGCGCTCCACCCCCCGGCGCCAGGTTTTAAGGGGTTGATCTGACTCTGTAAGGGCGGCTAGGAATGCCGCCATCAGGGCCGACCGGGCCGCCACCGTGGTTAAAATACCCGATGATCGCCGGACTCGCCGCGGCGCTTGCCCTTGCCGCCAGCCCTGCCCCCGCACCCGCCACGCCCGCTGCATCCGCCCCCGTCGCCGATCCGATCGGCGACATCATCTGGGCGGCGAAGGGCGCGGTCAGCGATGCGATGAACGCGGTCGAGACGCGGATGAGGGCCACCCTCTACCACGTCGGCGCCCGCGGCGTGGGCTCGCGGGACTCGCTGGGCTGCCATCCGGCGGCGATGCGCACCGTGGCGGTCGACCCCAAGGTCTTCCCTCGCCGCAGCATCCTGTTCATCAAGGAGACCGTCGGCCTGAAGATGCCCGACGGCAGCGCGCATGACGGCTATTGGTACGCCTCCGACGTCGGCGGCGCGATCAAGGGCCAGCGCATCGACCTGTTCACCGGCGTCGGCGCGGCCTCGATGAAGGCCCTGCAGGCGTTGAACATGACCACCATCAGCGCGGTCAAGGTCGGGGTCTTCGAAGGCTGCCCGAGCAGCAGGTCGCCGACCATGGTCGCGTCGAACTAAGGCCCGAACGCCCCGTCATCCGAAGCTAGGCCGCCTTGGCCTTCCGCCGCCGCAGCCTCCACATCCCCAAGCCCGCCGCCGCCGCCCCGGCCACCGCCAGGGGCAGGGCCGGCACGCCTACGCCGGCATGGACCGCCGCGGAGGCGTCGGCGGCGTCGTTGCGGGCCACGAGGCGGTAGCTGTGCCATTGCCAGCGGCCGAGCCCGCCGTCGTCGACGAAGCCCGGCGCGGTCGGCAGGCCGATCACCCGGCCGTCGCGGATCAGCAGGTAGTCGCTGGCCCCGGGCGCCGGCTTCCAGTCCAGCGTCACCACACCCGGCGCCGTGAAGCGCGCGGTGAAGCCCTGCGGCCGCGTCGGGGCCTTGAGGCCCTCGGCGCGTTCGCTGCGCAGCACCGGGCGGTCGAAGGGGAAGGTCTCCCTGGCGACCCGCGGATCGACCAGGCCGGTGGTCAGGAAGGTCTTGATCTGCTGGCGCACGGTGATGTCCAACGGCAGGGCGTAGGGCTCGTTCGTGCCCGGCAACGGTTCGGCGTCCACCTTGGTGCGGGCGTACTCGTCCAGCACCTCGTCCAGGGTGTGGTATTGGCCGGTGTGCATGAAGCTCGTGCGCAGGGCGGCATTGCGCAGAGTCGGGGTCTTCATCTCGCCGCCTTGGGCCTTGACCCCGGTGACCTTGGCGCGGCCCTGGTCCTCGAACGGACGGCGGATGCCGATGTTGTGGAACAGGTTGTCGGTGAACAGCGGCGGCTTGTGGCAGACCGTGCAGCGGGCGCTTTCCAGCCACACCAGGCCCTGCTGGACTTGCGGGTCGATCGGCGCGCCGGGCCTGGTCCCCAGGTCGTAGGGCGTCTGGTCCGGCGCCAGGGTCCGCTCGTAGGTGGCGATGGCCATGGCCACCCGCACGGCGGTGATCTGCGGGTCGCCGAACGCGGCGCGGAACAGGTCGCCGTACCGGGGATGGGCCTCGACGGCCTGTTTCATGTCCGCCGGGATGCGCGTCGCCAGGGCCAGCGGGCGGGCGTGCTGCAGCTTGACCGACACGTCGGCCCAGCCGCGGTCCTCCTTGGCCATCTCGGCGGCGTTCTGCAGCGGGCCCATCGCCTGGTTCTCCAGCGCGCCGCCCGAGGCGATCACCGTCCCGCCCGACACCGGATCGATCACCTTGGGCCCGGCCCGGCCGTCCCAGAACAGGCTGGCGGCCCAGATATTGCCGAAGTAGCTCGGCGCCGTGCGGTCGCCGACCTGCGGCTTCATGCCGAACAGGGCGTTCTTGGCGGCCATGCCGCGCCTGTCCATGTGCGGCACGCCGGGCGAGCCGAAGGTGTCGTCGTCGGTGCCGAACACCCCGTCCTTGCCGGGATACAGGCCCGAGCGCGGGTCGCCCCCGCCCTTGCCCGGCCGGTGGCAGGTGCCGCAGGCGACGGTGTTGTCGCTGGACATCTGCTCGTCCCAGAACAGGATCTTGCCCAGCACCCGCTTGGGCTCGGTGATCGGATTCTCGGCCGGGACCGGGACCGGCGGCAGGGCGGCGGAGGCCGCGCCGGCGGCCAGGGCGGACAGCGCCGCCGTCACCGCCAGCATCCCCCGCCGCCCGCCGCGCGCCTTGCCGCCCGGGTCCGATCCGATCCGCTTCATAAGATGTATTATAAATATTGCAATTGAGGGATCAACTCGTATTCTCGCCCCATGCGGCTGACCTCCTACACCGACTTCTCGCTGAGGGTTTTGATCTACCTGGCCCTCCACCCCGATCGCCGGCCGACCATCGCCGAGATCGCGCAGCGCTACGCCATCTCCAGGGCGCACCTGATGAAGGTGGTCCACCAGCTGGGGGTGGCGGGGTATGTGG
>JAQGII010000157.1 GCA_028291305.1 Caulobacteraceae bacterium | reverse complement strand
CGTCTGGAGGGGGCAAATCCTACTTCTATACGTCGAACCGAGACCGGTTCCGCCGCGAGCAGTTGGCGTGCGCCCAGATCGGCCTGGATCCGGTGTCCGGGGCGTTCGACAGCTGCGTGGCCGGTCTGCGGAGCACGCTGTTCGCGCTGGACAACCCCTCTCAATAGGGCCGCGTCAGTAGGTGAGCGCGGCCGGCCGGCATTCGATCACCGCGCGCAGTCCTGGCTCGGCATCCTCGAGCATCAACTGGAAGCGGTGTAGACGGACGATCGCGGTTACGATGCTAAGCCCCAGGCCCGAGCCGACGATGCTCCGGTCGCGGTCGCCGCGGAAAAACTGCTGCAGCACCGCGCCGCGCTCAGCCTGCGGAACACCCGGTCCATTGTCCTGCACCACGATCTGCGGGCCGCCGCCGCCGTACCGCAAGCTGACGGACACGGCCCCGCCTTCCCCGGTGAACTTGATCGCATTGTCGACCAGGTTGCTGACCGCTTCGAACAGCAGCTTGGGATCGGCTTCGATAATCGCCGGCCCGTTTGACGAGACGGAAAACTGCACGCCGCTCACCTCCGCCAACGGCTGGTAGAGGTCGGCAGCCTGTTCGACGATGGCGGCCAGGTCGGTGGGCAGGAAGCCTGCGCGGCGGTCGCGCGCCTCGATCTCGGAAATGCGTAACAGGGCGCGAAAACGATCCAGCACCACGTCGATCTCCGCCGTGATCTGGGCGAGGTCGCCGGGGTTCGGCTGCGCACTTTCCTGCAATCGGTGGAGTTGGGCGCGCACGCGGGTCAGGGGAGTGCGCAGGTCGTGGGCAATGGTCTCGGTGACGCCCTTCACCTCCGACATCAACCGCTCCACCTCCTCCAGCATCAGGTTGACGGTGGCGGCGAACATGTCGAGTTCGTCGTGGCGCTGGCTGATGGGCATGCGCCGCTTCAGGTTTCCGCCAGCGATGTCCTGGCCCGCCGTCTGCAGGATGCGCAGCCGCTGCAGCGGCCGGATGCTCAAGGCCAGCCCGCTGCCGAACCCGGCGACCATGATGGTCAGGCCGCTCCAGATCAGGGCCCACAGGATGATGGCGCGGATCTCGGCCACCTGGTCGGCGTCGCGGCCGACCACCAGCCGCTCGCCGGAGGGGAGGGCGCGGCCGATGAGGGTGGCGTTGGCGGGGAAGGAGGGAGTCGGGCCTGTCTCGATCGATCGGCCATTCTGCTTCAGCGTCGGCGGATAGGTGCGCAGATTGCCGGCGATCCAGGTCCCGTCCGGCTTGAACAGGGCGTAGATGTTGGACTGCGCCCCATTGAGCGCGAGGGCCTCGTCGATGCTGGCCTGGATCTGGCCGGGGGCGGCGTGAGCGATGGCGTTCGCCTCGGTCTTCAGAATGCGGTCCGTGCGCCGAGTCAGGTAGACCGTGGACTGGACGTAGACGAGGCCCAGGAGGCCCACCACGCCCAGGGCGAAGACCAGGCCGTAGAGCAGGGTCAGCCGGAAGGTGGTGGTCCGCCAGACCTGCTCAAGGCGCAAGGAAGACATAGCCTTGTCCGCGTTCTGTCTTGATCAACGGCGGCGCGCCAGGGGTGTCGATCTTCTTGCGCAACCGGCCCACATGCACTTCGATCAGGTTGGTGCCTGGGTCGAAATAGTACTCCCAGACGCCTTCGAAGATCATGCGCCGGCTGAGCGTCTGTCCGGCATTGCGCATCATGAACTCCAAGAGCTTGTACTCGGTCGGCAGCAACTCGATGACCCGGCCGCCGCGGCGCGCCTCATGCTTGACCAGATCGAGCACCAGATCGGCGACCTGAAGCATCAGTTCGGGGGCCGCGCTGCGCCGATGCCGTCGCAGGAGCACCTCCAGGCGCGCGACAAGCTCGGTAGGGGCGAAAGGCTTGGTCAGGTAGTCGTCACCGCCGGCGCGCAGGCCCGACACGCGCTCGTCCACGTCACCCAGGGCGCTGATCATGAGGACGGGAACGTCTACGTCCGCGTCCCTGAGGGCCCGCACGACATCCAGCCCGTCGCGGCCCGGCAGCATCCGGTCCAGGGTAATGGCCTCGAAGCGGCGCTCCAGCGCCCTGGCCAAGCCGATCTCGCCGTCATGGGCGGTCTCCACCTGGAAGCCGCCGTCCGTCAGGCATGACACGATCTGCGCCGACGTTTCGGGATCGTCCTCGATGACCAGGATATTCGGCACTGGCGTTCCTGCGCGGTGAGACGCACCTTTATCAGTCTTGGTAGGCCATGGGCCCCTTGTTCGCGCGGGCCGCCGCGCCGTCGCCGTTCCAGCCGCCGCCGATGGCCCGGATCAGATGGATGCTGGCCTCGCTGCGGCGGGTGGCAAGATCGTATCCGCTCTGTTCCGCCTGCAAGGCCGCGGTCTGAGCCGTCACCACGTCCAGGTAACTGGTCACGCCGCGCTGGTAGCGTTTGGTCGCCAAGGCTTCCGCTTCACGCGCGGCGGCGATCGCCGCGTCTTCGCTCTGGGCTTCGGCGGCCAGCTGGTTCTCCAGCGAAAGGCTGTCCTCGACTTCCTGGAAGGCCTGCAGGACTCTCGCGCGGTACGCGGCGCTAGCTTCGTCGAAGGCGGCGCGCGCCGCGGCGTTCGCCGCCTTGCGCCGGCCGCCGTCGAACAAGGTCAGGGCCAGGGACGGGCCGATACCCCAGATGGCGTTGGGGGCGGAGATCAGACTATTGCCTCCGGTATTCTGGTAGCCCGCCGAACCCAGCAGATCGATCGTCGGGAAATAGGCCGCGCGGGCCACCCCGATACGGGAGTTGGCGGCGGCCATCCGGCGCTCCGCCGCCGCGATATCGGGACGGCGCTGGACCAGGCGGGACGGGATCGCCGGCGGCACATTGGGTGTGGCGATGGGCTCGGCCTTGGCCGGCAACGTGAAGGTCGAGGCGGGCGCGCCCGTCAGGCTGGCGATGGCGTGCTCCAGCAGCGCTCGGCGGCCGGCGGTTTCCGACTGCTGCGCCTTGGCCTGTTCCAGCTGGGTGCGCGCGCGGTCCACATCGACCTTGGAAGACAGGCCGTCGCTGTGGCGCCTCTCCGTCAGCGCAAGGGTCCGCGTCCAGTCCTGCACCACCTGATCCAGCAGCGCGCTCTGGTTATCCAGGCCGCGCAGCCGCACATAGTCGTCGGCCAGATCGCTTTCGAGGCTGAGCTTGACCGATTGTAGGTCGGCGGCGTCCGCCTCGGCCAGCGACCTTTCGGCGGCGACCCGGTTGCGCACGCGGCCCCACAGGTCCAGCTCCCAACCCACATCGGCGCTGAGGGTATCGGCGTCATACTGGTTGGGTTGGTTGGCGCCGCGTAGGGGGCGGTTGTCGGACTGACGGTTGCGCGTGAGGCTGCCGCCGGCGTCGAGATTGGGCAGCAGGCTGGACTGCGCCTCGCGCAGATAGGCGCTTGCTTCGTCATAGCGCGCCAAGGCCCCGGCCAGGGTCGGGTTGGCGGCGTCCACCTGCTGTTCCAGGCGGTCGAGGTCCGCGTCGGCGAACAGACGCCACCAGCCGCCGCGGGGCAGCTGGTCGGCCGGGGTCGCCTGCGTCCACAACCCGCCTTCCTTGTAGTCGGCGATCCGCGGCGCCGGCGGCGCCGCATAGGGCGGGGCAAGGGAGCAGGCGCAAAGCGCCGACGCCATCGCCGTCAAGGCGGCCTTAAGCCCAGCCTTAAACATGGGGCGCGCCTGGGACCGCCTGGGCCGTCTTGACCACG
Source organism: Caulobacteraceae bacterium (assembly GCA_028291305.1). GTDB lineage: Bacteria > Pseudomonadota > Alphaproteobacteria > Caulobacterales > Caulobacteraceae > BOG-938. The sequence goes on along the minus strand of JAQGII010000157.1, from coordinate 4,096 downwards.
TCGCCGTCCTCCAGGGAATCTGGCGGGTTATCGACGATCCTGTCTGTGGCCCGCACGCCGCCTGACAGTTCGACCTGGCCGCCAAAGTCGCGGGCCACCGAGACGGACTGCAGATGCACGCGGTCGTCGTTACGCAGCACCGCGACCTGTAATCCGTGCCGCCGGAAGATCAGCGCGCTGGCCGGCACGCGAACCGTCCCCGCCTGACCGGGCAGGGAGAACCGCACCTGGGCGAAGTCTCCCGGCTTGAGCCCTGCGTCGGGGTTGTCGACTTCCAGTTCGACCAGCAGCGCGCCGCTTTGGCCGACGGCGCCTGCATCGCGCACCACGCGGGCCGGGAAGCTGCGGTTCGGGAACTGGGGAAGGGTCAGGTTGGCGGTTTCGCCCGCCTGAATCTGGGCCGAGGCGCTTTGAGGGACCTGCACGTACACCCGCAGCTTGTGGACGTCGGCCACGCTGAACAGCGCGGCCGCGGGGTTGGAGCCCGCGCCGGCGTTGACCAGGGCGCCGATGTTGGCCGTGCGCTGGGTGACCACGCCGTCGAAGGGCGCGACGATGCGCTTGAAGCCCTCCAGCGCCTGCAGCCGGTCGACGTTGGCCCTGGCGGCCTGCACCGCGGCGCTCTTGGCGGCCAGGTCCCCGCTCTTCTCGTCGGCGTCCTGCTTGGACACGGCGTCATCGGCCGCCAGATCGGTGAAGCGGCCGGCGGTGATCCGGGCCAGCTTCTGGTTGGCGGCGACCGTGGCCAGATTGGCCTTGGCCTCGGCCAGCTGCTGATCCAGTTCCGGGGCATCGATCACCGCCAGAAGCTGACCGGCCCTGACCTTGGCGCCGATGTCCTCGTTCCAGCTCTTCAGGTAGCCGCTGACGCGGGCGTAGATCGGAGCCTCGTTGAAGGCCTGCAGCGAGCCGGGCAGCTCCAGCCCCTGCCGGCCATCGGCAGCCGTCGGGCTGATGGTCTTCACGGTCGGCACGGCCTGCTGGTTGGTCCAGATCTGGAGGTCGTGGGTGTCCCTGGCCCGGGCGAAGACGCCCCAGCCGACGGCCAGCGCGGCGCAGCCGCCGGCGATCAGGCCGGCCAGCCGCAGTCGGGGAACCAGGGTCGATCTGTCAGTGGGCATAGGCTTCACCGGAGGAATTGGGAGAGGGGGAAGGCGCGGCCCGCTTGCGGCTGTGGGCCAGACTGAAGACGACAGGCACGAAGATCAGGGTGGCGATGGTGGCGAACAGCAGGCCGCCGACGACGGCGCGGCCGAGCGGCGCGTTCTGCTCGCCGCCTTCGCCCAGGCCGAGCGCCATCGGCGCCATGCCGATGATCATGGCCAGAGCGGTCATGATCACGGGACGGAAGCGGGTCGCCCCCGCCTCCAGCGCCGCGGTCAGCGCGTCCCCGGTAGCCTCAAGTCGTTCGCGGGCGAAGCTGACGACGAGGATGGAGTTGGCGGTCGCCACCCCCATGCACATGATGGCGCCGGTCAGGGCAGGCACCGACAGGGTCGTGCGCGTCAGGAACAGCATCCAGACGATTCCGGCGATGGCCGCGGGCAGCGCGGTGATGATGACGAACGGGTCGGTCCAGGACTGGAAGTTGACCACAATGATCAGATAGATCAGCACCACCGCCCCCAGCAGTCCGAAGATCAGACCCGAGAAGGCCGTGTTCATGGTCCGCACCTGGCCACGCAGATCGACGGTCGCTCCGGGCGGCAGGTCCTTGGCCGTGTCCTTCAGGATCTTCTGCACGCCCGCGGCGACCGAGCCCAGGTCGCGCCCCTGGGTGGTGGCATAGACGTCGAAGGCCGGCTGGATAGCGTAGTGCGAAACCACAGCGTCGCTGTCCTGGCGATCGACCGTGGCCAAACCGCCCAAGGTCTGCATCTCGCCAGCCTTGCTTCCGGTCAGCGGGATGTTGTTCATCTTGGCCAGGCTGTCGATCTGGTACTGCGGCGTCTGGGCGACGATCGGATAGGACACGCCGTTCTTCGGGTTCAGCCAGAAGGCCGGCGCGGTCTGGAAGCTGGAGGCCAGCATGGTGACCAGGCTGTTGGTCACGTTGCGCTCGGTGATGCCGTACTGGCTGGCCAGGGTCCGGTCGACGTTGATGCCGAACTCCGGGTAGTGCGACGACTGCTGCAGGCGCACGTCGGCGATCCCCGGCACCCGGTCGATCAGGCGAAGGACCTCCGACGCATAGGCTTCGTCGGCGGCCTTGTCCGGACCGGCCACCTGCACGTCGAGCGGGGCCGGCGAGCCGAAGTTCAGGATTTGGCTGATGATGTCGGCGGGCAGGAACGAGAAGGTCGTGCCCGGGAAGGCCTGGGGCAGCCGCTCGCGCAGCTGGCGGACGTATCCGTCCGTGGGGGCATGGTTCTTCTTGAGCGCCACCAGAATGTCGCCGTCCTGGGGCCCGATGCCGCCGGTGTTGCTGTAGGCGCGGTTGATGCCGCTGACCGGCAGGCCGATGTTGTCGACGATGGACTCCAGCTGGTCCGGCGGCACGACCTGGCGGATCACCGCCTCGACGTGATCGAACTCCGAGGCCGCCTCTTCGATGCGGGTGCCCACCGGCGCGCGCACATGCAGGCTGATTTCGCCGGAATCCACCGAGGGGAAGAAGTTGCGGCCCAACAGCGGGATCAACCCCATGGACCCCACCACCAGAATTGCGAAGACGGCGACGAAGCCGCGCCGACGGGCCAGCGCCAAGCCTAAGGCCTCCGCATAGACTGCGCGCACCCGCTCGAAGCCCTGCTCGAAGGCGTGCTGGAAGCGCATGAGGGGGTTGCGCGATGGTTTGCCGCGGCCCGCTTGCGCGTCGTGCATCGCCATGACCTGGCCCTCGTGCGTCCCGCCGTGGGCGCGTAGCAGGAACATGGCCATCGTCGGCACCAGGGTGCGCGACAGGATGAACGAGGCGATCATGGCAAACACCACCGCCATCGCCATCGGCGCGAACAGATAGCCCGCCACGCCGCCCAGGAAGAACATCGGCACGAACGCGATGCAGATGCACATCAAGGAGACCAGGGCCGGGCCGACGATCTGGGCGGCGCCGTCCATGATCGCCGTCTTGACGTCCTTGCCCATCTCCAGGTGGTAGTTGACGTTCTCGATCGTGACCGTGGCGTCGTCCACCAGGATGCCCACGGCCAGGGCCAGCCCGCCCAGGGTCATGATGTTCAGCGTCTGCCCAAAGACCGCGAGGGCCGCGATCGACGACAGTATGGCCAGGGGGATGGAGACGGCAATGATCACCGTCGATCGCCAACTGCCCAGGAACAGCAGGATCATGGCGCTGGTCAGGGCGGCGGCGATAACGCCTTCCCGCACCACCCCCGATACCGCCGCCTTCACGCAGATCGACTGGTCCCCGATCGGGGTCATCTTGAGCGACGGCGGCAGCGTCTGCTTCAGTCGCGGCAGCAGGCCCTTGACCCCGTCGACGATGGCCAGGGTCGAGGCCGATCCGCTCTTCAGGATCGTCATCAGGACGGCGCGCCCGCCGTCGACCCGCACGACATTGCGCTGGGGCGGGGAGCCGTCGCGCACATGGGCCACGTCGCGCATGTAGATGGTGGTCCCGCCCACCGTCTTGATCGGCAGGTCGTTGAGCGACTCCACCGCCGTGGGGCTGTTGTTGAGCTTCACGTTGTACTCGAAGCTGTCGATCTTGGTGGTGCCGGCGGGAATGATCTGGTTCTGCGCCGCCAGGGCGTTAGCCACGTCTTCCGCCGATAAACCCTTCGATTCCAGCGCCTGCGGATCCAGGTCGATCTGGATCTGCCGCTCCTTGCCGCCATAGGGGGTCGGCACCGCCGAGCCCTGCACGGTCGCGAGAGCAGGGCGGATGAAGTTCTGGCCCGCATCGAAGATGGCCTGTTCGGACATCTGCGGACTCGACAGGGCCAACTGCAGCACCGGCACGGTGGACGCGTTGTAGTTGAGGATCGTCGGTGGCGTGATGCCGGGCGGCATCTGCTTGAGCACCGTCTGCGACAGCGAGGTGACCTGGGCCGTCGCCGTGCGGATATCCACGCCCGGACGGAAGAAGATCTTCACGATGCCGACGCCCGCGAGCGACTGGCTTTCGATGTGC
>JAQGII010000135.1 GCA_028291305.1 Caulobacteraceae bacterium | reverse complement strand
CTCCACCACCGCGTCGAAGGCGACGTCCGGCGCCGGGTCCAGGTCGAACACCAGCCGCCCGGGGACCTGCGGCCGGCCCGGCTCGCAGTTCCATGGGTGCAGTTCCGCCGCGGCCACCTGAGCCAGGGCGGCCAGTCCCTCGACGCGGTCCACCTGCAGGTAGGGCTTGCGGTCGCCGGACACCGTGGTCAGCTCCAGCAGGCTTGAGGTCCCCGGCATGGCATGGCGCTGGAAGAACAGCTCCTTGTCGATGCCGTCGGGTGCGCGGACGATGGAGCAGGGCCGCCCCTTCAGATGGCGGATCATCCAGGGCCCCACCGCCTCGTAGTAGCGGGCCAGGTCCAGCTTGGTGACCGGCCGGCCTTCGCCGTCGTCGGGCCAGATCGGCTTGTCGGGATGAGACAGGGTCACGCCCATGACCACCGGCAGCTCGGGCCGGGTCCTGGCCGGCGTGGTTCGGGCCGGCGTGGCCTTGGCCGGCTCCGGTTCGGCCAGGGCGGTCTTTTCGGCGGGCGCGGGCTCCACGGTCCGGACCTCCTCGGCGGGCTTGTCGTCCCTCAGCCCCTTGAAGCTGGCCTGGCGCAGGATGCCGGCCTGGGTCCAGCCGCCATACTGGATTTCCGCCACCAGCTCCGGCCGGGCCCAATGCACGCCCGCCTCCTTCTTGGGCGCATTGGGCCCGCTGAACGGGGACGCCTCGGTCTCCACCGCCTGCAGCCTGGGGAGCACGGCCCGGACCGTGTCGCGGCCGAACCCCGTGCCGACCCGGCCGAGGTAGGCCAGCTGCCCGTCGCGATGCACCCCGACCAGCAGCGATCGCAGCTGTCCCGCGTCGCCCGACCAGCCGCCGATCACCACCTCGTGGCCCGCCCGGCACTTGGTCTTGACCCAGGTCTCGGTGCGGCCGGAGCGGTAGGGCGCGTCCAGCCGTTTGGAGATGATGCCCTCCAGATCCATGCGGCAAGCGGAGTCCAGCACCGCCTGGCCGGCGGCTTCGAAGTGGTCGACGTAGCGGATCACCCGCGAACTGGCCTTCGGCAGGGCCTCGCACAGCACCTTGAGCCGCGCCTTGCGCTGCGACAGGGGCAGGGGGCGCAGGTCCTCGCCCTCGGCGAACAACGCGTCGAACACGAAGAAGATCAGGTCGTCGGTGTCGCCGTCCGACAACGCCGCCTGCAGCCCCGGAAAGTCGGGAGAGCCGGCGTCGTTCAGGGCGCAGATCTCGCCGTCGTAGATGCCGTCGGGCAGGGCGGCGCCCGCCTTGGCGATGGCGGGGAATTTGCCGGTCCAGTCCAGGCCCTTGCGGGTCTTCAACTCGGTCCGGCCGTCCTGCACGCGCAGCTGCATGCGATAGCCGTCGAACTTGATCTCGTGCGCCCAGCCGGGCCCGTTCGGCGGCCGGTCCATGGACTTGCACAACTGCGGCGGCACGAAGCCGGGCAGGGCGGCGACCCTGGCCGCGCGCGCCGTGCGTAGCGGCCTGGCGGGCGGATCGGCGGCCGTGTCGCGGTCCTTGCTCTGCCATACCGCGTCGCCCTTGCCCGGCTTGGCGGTGATGAAGGGCTTGGGACCGCGTCCCTTGCCGGCGGCGATGTCCTCCATCGGCCGGCCCGACGCCACCGACGCGGCGCCTTCCAGCAGGGCGTCGTGGTCGCCCTCGCGGGCGTATTCGTCGCGGTGTTTGATCAGCAACCAGTTGGTGCGCTTGCCGTGCTCGCGGTCGTTCTTCATCCGCACCAGCACCCAGGAGCCGTGCAGCCGCTCGCCATAGAGAGTGAACTTCAGGTCGCCCTTCTTCAGCCCCTCCTCGGCGGTCATGCCCTCCGGCTCCCAGTAGCCGCGGTCCCACAGCATCACCGTGCCGCCGCCGTACTGGCCCTTGGGGATGACGCCTTCGAAGTCGCCGTAGTCCAGGGGATGGTCCTCGACCTCCACCGCCAGGCGCTTCTCGTGCGGATCCAGCGACGGGCCCCGGGTCACGGCCCAGGACTTGAACACACCGCCCACCTCGAGCCGCAGGTCGTAGTGCAGGCGGGTGGCGTCGTGCTTCTGGATGACGAACCGGGCGCGGGGCGACGGGGTTACGTCGGCCGCGCCGCTCGGCTCCGCCGTGACGCTGAAATCCCGCTTGGCCTGATAGGTCGAAAGCTTCTGGTTCGCCATGAGCGCCTCCGCCTTCTGAAATTGCGCGGGCCGCCCCAGGTTCCAGCACCGTGCGGCGCACCGGCCGGCGCCTTGCCACATTTGGGGCTCATTGGCGGCCAATCTCGCCCACATCTCAATGAATGTGGCGGTATAGCGCCACAATATTCATGAATAGTTGTTTCATGTCGGTGAATTGTTACGAATTTGGAACAACACCGTCCCAGCCCGGTTGTACATCCTAGGCAGAAACAACCTGGGATATCAGGCAATGACCATTCTCAATTTATCTGAATCTGAACCGGAAACGACACCGCAGAGCGTTTACGACACCGATACGCTGTCCGGGAACGCTGCTTTCTATGAACGCCTGCAGGGGCAGGCGAAGAAGAAGGGTATCGGGCGTTATAGCTGGGTCGCCCTGCCGATCGCCGCTGTCGCCATCATCGGCGTGGTTGTGGCCACCAGCACGCCCAACCGTTCAGCCGACACCGTCGCGGCCGCTCCGGCGCCCGCCACCCCGGTCGCCTCCGCGCCCGCCGCGGCTCCCGTGGCCACTCCGGATCAGATTCATG
>JAQGII010000101.1 GCA_028291305.1 Caulobacteraceae bacterium | reverse complement strand
CGGTATAGCGCTTCCCGCCGCCCTCGGGCGCCGCGGCCTCGGCGCCCGGCGCTGGCTCGGGCCCGGCCTGTGGGTCGCGCCCGTGCGCTCCAATCGCCCCGATGGCTGGCGCACCTATCTGCTGCGGGCGCCGCCTCGCCTGAAGCTTCCGCGCCACGGCCACAACGGGCCCGAATTCGCCGCCGTGCTGCAGGGAGCCTTCCGCGACGAGACCGGCCTCTATCGGCCGGGCGATTTCGCCGAGAGCGGGGAGGAGTTGGAACATCATCCGCGCGTGGAGGACGATGGGCCCTGCGTGTGCCTGGTCTCGGGCCATGGAGGCATGCGCGCCACGGGAATTTGGCGGCTGATCCAGCCTTTGATCGGGGTTTGAGGCGGGATTATCCGAAGGCCGGGGGCCGGTTCGGGGTTGGAGTTCGGGGGCTGGGGCATGCTTCATTTTTTCTTCAGGGCGATGAGCGCGGCGGTCCGTGGGTGCATCACGCGCGACGTGGCCTATTCCCCGCAGCCGGGCGCCCGGCTCGACGTCTATGCGCCGGCCGGCGCCGACGGAGAGGCCCCGGTGGTCGTGTTCGCCCACTGCGGCTGGCTGTCGGGCGGGCAGCGGCGGCGCCTGTTCCGCTACATCGGCGCCGGCCTGGCCTCGCGCGGCTTCGTCGCCGTCATCCCCGATGGCGGGCTCGACGCCGACGCCGGGCATGAACGCGCGCTCGGGAACCTGGCCGCGGCCGCCGCCTGGGCCAGGGTCAACGCCGCCGGTTACGGCGGCGATCCCAGCCGGGTGTTTCTGATGGGCCACGCCAGCGGCGCCTACCTCGTGGCCATGCTCTGCCTGGAGGCGCGCTGGCTGGGCGCCCACGGCGTCCAGCTCGGCGATCTGCGCGGGGCCGTCGGCATATCCGGCCTCTATGAGGTGCTGTCCCTGAACGAAGGCAGGGCCACCGCCGTGTTCGGGCCCAGGGCGCGGTGGGCCGCAGCCGAGCCCGTCTTCCACGCCCATCCCTTGGCGCCGCCGATGCTGCTGGTGGCCGGGCAGCGCGACGAGGTCGATCCGGAAACCACCAGCCGCCTGGCCTGCGCCCTGCGCACCGTCGGCGGGCAGGTGGCCGAGATCCGCTATCCCAAGCTGTGCGACCGCGGCGGCCTGAGGCGCCTGACCGGGCCGACCCGCTTCCACGCCATCGTGCTGCGCGAGGTGGAGCGCTTCGTCCGCCTGCACAGCCTGGGGCCGGGCGCTTGACCGCGCCGGCCGGCCAGGCCGGGGGGCCAGATCTCTAGATGTACCGGCGAAGCGACCGGGCCAGCTCGGAGGCCCCGCTGCGGCCGGCCTTCTTCTGCTGCGGCTGGTAGGCCACGCGGGCGTGGTCCATGCAGTAGGGGCCCTCGCGGTCCGAGCGGCGGCCGCAGAAGGTGAAGCCGTCCGACGACGGGTCGCCGATCGGCCATTTGCACATGTGCGCGCCCAGCGTCAGCACCGTGGCCGAGCCCGGCTCTTCCGGATAGTAGGCGGCGACCGGCTGCGCCGAGGGCAGGGACGGTTCGGCGGCCCGGCGCGGCGCCGGAGCGGCCGACACCGCCGGGCGCGGCGCGCGGGGCGCCTTGAAGATCGGCCGCTGCGGCTGCGACGGCGTGGCCCGGCCCGAAAGCCCCAGGCGGTGCACCTTGCCGATCACGGCGTTGCGGGTCACCCCGCCCAGCTGCTTGGCGATCTGGCTGGCGCTGAGGCCGTCCAGCCAAAGCTTCTTCAGCGTCTCGACCCGTTCGTCGGTCCACCCCATATCAGCCCCTCCAAACCCGTTGCGGACGAAGCGTCCCCCGAGACGCTAGATGTTGCGTCTGGTGGGCGGTCCCTCGCTGGCCACCCACAACATACAGTAACAAAATCCTTGGGGGGCACAATGGGCGCCCTCCAGTCTGTCCACAGGATCAACATATAGGGGGTCCAAGCCTGGCTGTTCGACGGGGTTGCGAAAGCCGCCGCCCGGGCGCACATCACGGCCATGCGTGACGTTCCAGATTCCGCGCGGCCGCCCGAGCCGCGGCACTATCCCGGCCTCAACTGGATCGGCGTGCAGGCGCTGTACATGAAGGAGGTGCGCCGCTTCATGAAGGTCGGCATGCAGACCGTCGGCGCCCCGGTGCTGTCGAGCCTGCTCTATATGCTGGTGTTCGCCGTCGCCACCAGCGGCGCCCGGCCGCAGATCAACGGCGTGGCCTTCGTCGCCTTCGTGGCCCCCGGCCTGATCATGATGACGGTGCTCAACAACGCCTTCGCCAACTCCTCCTCCTCGCTGCTGCAGCTGAAGATGCAGGGGCTGACCCAGGACATCCTGACCCCGCCGCTGTCGCCCGGCGAGCTGACCATGGGTTTCGTCCTGGGGGCGATGACCCGCGGGGTGCTGGTGGGCTGCGTCACCTGGCTGGCGGTGATGCCCTTCGCGCATCTGGCCGCGCCGCACCCGTGGGCGATCCTCTATTACGGCCTGGCCGCCTGCCTGGTGATGGCCTGCATTGGCGTGCTGGCGGCGCTGTGGGCGGTGAAGTTCGACCATCTGGCCACGGTGACCAATTT
>JAQGII010000080.1 GCA_028291305.1 Caulobacteraceae bacterium | reverse complement strand
GTCCGACTGGTAGCGGCCCAGCTCCTCGCGCACCCAGGCGCTGTCGGTCTCGCGCCAACGGCGTTCGAGGTTGGGGATCACCCCTTCGAAGGTCTTGCTGACCTCGTATTTGCGGGCGTTGTCGTCGTAGGTGAACTTGATCTTCTGCGAGCCCGACCCGTAGAGGATCACCTTCTGGGCCGCCTCCGGCAGCTTCGACCACGGCACGTCCATCGAGAAGCCGTAGTGGCGCGACAGCGCCTGCAGCGTCTGGGTGTAGAGCGGCGAGGGGCCGCGGGCCCAGGGGGCGACCGCGCCCTTGTGCAGGGTCTTGTCCTTATCCGGGATCACCAGGTCGGCGTCGAACGCCAGCTTGGTCCCCAGGCCGTCGCACACCGGGCAGGCGCCGTGCGGGTTGTTGAACGAGAATAGCCGCGGCTCGATCTCGCTGATCGTGAAGCCGGACACCGGGCAGGCGAACTTCTCGGAGAACAGCAGCCGCTGCGCCGTCTCGCCCTCTTTCGCGTCGGCCCATTCGGCGACGGCGATGCCGTCCGCCAGCCGCAACGCGGTTTCCAGCGAGTCCGCCAGCCGCTGCTCCAGGCCTTCCTTGGTGACGATGCGGTCCACCACCACGTCGATGTCGTGCTTGATCTGCTTCTCGAGCGGGGGCGCGTCCTCGATCGCGTAGAACACCCCGTCGATCTTGAGGCGCTGGAAGCCCTGGCGCTGCAGGTCGGCGATCTCCTTGCGGTACTCGCCCTTGCGGCCGCGGATCATGGGGGCCAGCAGATACAGGCGGGCGCCCTCGGGCAGGGCGGTGATCTTGTCGACCATCATCGAGACGGTTTGGCTCTCGATCGGCAGGCCGGTGGCCGGCGAATAGGGCACGCCCACGCGCGCCCACAGCAGGCGCATGTAGTCGTGGATCTCGGTCACCGTGCCCACGGTGGAGCGCGGGTTCTTGGAGGTGGTCTTCTGCTCGATGGAGATGGCCGGCGAGAGGCCCTCGATCAGGTCCACGTCCGGCTTGCCCATCAGCTCCAGGAACTGGCGCGCATAGGCCGACAGGCTCTCCACATAGCGGCGCTGGCCCTCGGCATAGATGGTGTCGAAGGCGAGCGAGCTCTTGCCCGAGCCGGACAGGCCGGTGAGCACCACGAGTTGCTCGCGCGGGATATCCACGTTGACGTTCTTGAGGTTGTGCTCGCGCGCGCCGCGCACGCGGATGAAATGATGGCGTTCGGACATTCACACGCTCGAAGGGCCCGCAGGGGAGCGCGGGACGACCCCCAATGTAGGCCTTAACGCCGGCGATTCAGCAAGAACATTATGTGAACTGACCAGATGCGGCCCGGTTGCCGGAATTACCGGCGTCCACAGGGCCGTCCGGCAGCCGATGCGCCGTCCGCGGCGCGGCGGTGCGAGCGCGCAAGGCCAGGGCTCTTTTGACAAAATCGTCAAAAAGCGCACTCTAATCGGGCTGTTGCGTGCGGACCTCTTTCGCAGACAGATCGGCACGCGGCTTGTGGCAACGCGGCGCTTTTGAGTGCGAGAACACCATGCTGAAGCTGACAACGCCGCACGAATGGGCCCGGCACCGGACGCCGGGCCAGTGGGCGGACCATCACCTGAAGGTCGTCACCCTCCTCGTCATGATCGCGGTCTTCGGCTCCTACCCGGTGGGCGTGTTCGTCCTGCAGACGGTCGGCAACGCGCTCCGCGCCCGCGACGCCCCGGCCGCCGCACCCTCCCTCAGGCCCATCGAGGGCTTCGGCTCGGTCATCGCCATGAACGACACCATGGGCACGATCACCATCCAGCATTCCGGCATCCCGCAGCTGGACATACCGGCCGGCACGACCGGGTTCCGCGCCTCCTCGCCCGTGATCAAGCGGACGGAAGTCGGCGACCAGCTGAACTTCCGGCTGTCGAAGGAGGGCGACCTCTACGTCATCACCAGCGTGCGCAACCCGGTGCTCGGCGACAAGCCCTATCCGGGATAGGCCAAAACCCGTTCGCCTAGGCGCGCCGGTTCAGCGCCACCGCCGTCGCCGGCCGGACCGCCTGCACCGCCTTGGGGCCGTAGCTGGCCACGGCGTTGCGCTGCACGGAGACCTCCTCGGCGATGGCCCGGATCAGGCCCTCGGTGATGGTCTTGGCGGCCTCCACGGCGCGGCCGTGGCGGGCGAGGACGGCGTCGAAGGCGCGGGTGCCCGCGATCAGCTTCTCGCGCAGGTCGGCGGGGGCGCCGGCCAGCAGACTGGGGTCGGCCCTCACCTTCAGGCTCTCGTGGCGATAGAGGTTGGCGAGCTGGGCCGTCTCCTCGGCGTTGATCGCGGCGTCCTGCGGCCGGTGCGCCTCGAAGGCGCGCAGCTGTTCGGCGATCAGGGCGGTCAGCCGCTCGGTCAGGGCGATCAGCTGGCCCATGCGCTCGGCGGAATCATTGGCGGTGAGGGCCATCAGCTCAGCCCCTGCAGTTTCAGCATCTCGGCCTGGATGCTGGGCGCCAGGCCGATGCCGCCGTTGTTGGAGATCTTCTTGGCGATGGCGTCCATCATCACCGACTTGAAGGCTTCGCCGCCTTGGCCGCCGCCGACGTTCACGTCCTTGAACATGCTGCCCATCATGGTGGCGATGAACGACGTCTCGAACGACTTGGCGGTCGCGCCGATCTTGACCTTCAGCGCGTCGCGCTGGGCGGGGGTCAGCAGGGCGGCGGCCGCCTGGGCCGGCGTCATGGTCGGGGCGAGGGCGGTCTGGGCCGTGGTCATCAAAGCACCTGGATGTCGGCTTGCAAGGCGCCGGCGGCCTTGATGGTCTGCAGGATGGAGATCATGTCGCGGGGCGTGACCCCCAGGGCGTTCAACCCGGCCACCAGGTTGGACAGCGACGCGCCCTCGTTGACCACGATCAGCTGCTTGCCCTTCTCCTCGTCGATCTTGACGGCGGTCTGGGGAGTGACCGTGGTGCGGCCCTGGCTGAAGGGGGCCGGCTGGCTGACCTGGGGCTGTTCCTGCACCGAGATGGTCAGGTTGCCCTGGGCGATGGCCACGGTGGAGATGCGCACCTCGGAGCCCATCACGATCACGCCGGACACCTCGTCGATCACCACCCGGGCGGAGCTGTCGGGCTCGACCTCCAGTTGCTCGGCGGCGGTGAGGAAGCTGACCATGTCCTGGCCGGCCGGGGGGTGCAGGGTGACGATGGTGGGGTTGTCGGCCGACGCCGTGCCGGCGTAGCGGCTGTTGATCACGTCGGCGATGCGGCGCGAGGTAGTGAAATCGGGGTTCTTCAGGGTCAGGCGCACCTGGCCCATGGTGGCCAGCTGGAAGCCGACCTCGCGCTCGACCACCGCGCCGGAGGCGATGCGGCCGGCCGTGGGCACGCCGCGGGTCACCGTGCTGCCCGAGGCGCCGGCGGCTGAAACCGAACCGGTCTGCACCGTGCCCTGCGCCACCGCATAGGCCTCGCCGTCCGCGCCCAGCAGGGGCGTGACCAGCAGGGACCCGCCCAGCAGGCTCTTGGCGTCGCCCAGGGCCGAGACGGTGACGTCGACCGGGGAGCCGGTGGCGGCGAAGGCGGGCAGGCGGGCGGTGACCATCACCGCGGCCACGTTCTTGGTGTTCAGCTTGGCGTCGCGGGTGTTGACCCCCAGCCGCTCCAGCATGGCCGACAGGCTCTGGCGGGTGAAGGCGGAGTTGTCGAGGGTGTCGCCGGTGCCGTTCAGGCCGACCACCAGGCCGTAGCCCACCAGCATGTTCTCGCGCACGCCCTCGAAGTCGACGATGTCCTTGATCCGCGACCGGGCCGAGGCGGGTTGGCCGGCGCCCAGCACGAGGCTGGCGGCCAGGAGGGGGGAAAGGCAGAACCGGAGGAGCTTATGCATGGGCAGATATGGCGCCGGACAACGGGCGAAAACGTCGCCCGCGAATCCCCATGCGATGTTCGTGCCAACTCGCCGTCAAAAATACATGTTTATAATCAATTGGTTATTTGGAAGGAGGGGCGGCGTTCGCGCTGCCGGGCAAGAACTGCCGAGCATTAACCATCCGGCAAGCAGGTTGCCGCGACACTACGCGTGGATACACAGCTTGCGAACCGGTCCACTGTCGCGGTCATGAAGATCAACGGCGCCTCCAACACCCAGCAGACCGGCGCCGCCCGCGGCGCCGGACGCGCGGCGTCGGGCAGCGGCTTCTCCCTGTCGGTGGACGAAGCCGACGAGGTCGCCGAAGCCCAGCGGATGGCGGGCCTGGACGGGGTGATGACCGTGTCCGCGCTGCTGGCCCTGCAGGGGGTCGAAGACCCGCTGTCGCGCCGCAAGCGCGCCATGGGCCGCGCCGGCCGGATCCTGGACATGCTGGACGACCTCAAGGTGGCCATGCTCGAAGGCGCCGCCTCGCCGGCCACCCTCGACAACCTGGCCAGGGCGGTGCGCGAGGAGCGCGCCGCGACGGACGATCCGAGCCTCGAAGACGTGCTCAACCAGATCGAGACCCGCGCCGCCGTCGAGCTGGCCAAGCTGGGGCGGACCCGCGCTGCCTGATCTCCTCAAAATTCGCCTCACAAGGTTCATTGAACGCTTGCGGGCTTTTGATTATAAGCGGCCGGCTCAACCAGAGCTGTATGTAAACGACGCGTGAGGCGGTCAATGAAGCCGGCCCCGGTGCTAGTTGAAGCATCTGAGTATCGTCCGAGCGACGATGAACCGTTCATGAATGAACGGCAGCTCGAATATTTCAAGCAGAAGCTTCTGAATTGGAAAGAAGACATCCTGCGCGAATCTCGTGAGACGCTGGCTCACTTGCAGACCGATACTGAAAATCATCCTGATATCGCCGACCGCGCGTCGTCGGAAACGGATCGGGCCTTGGAGTTGCGCACGCGCGACCGGCAACGCAAGCTGATCTCCAAGATCGACGAAGCGATCCGTCGCATCGAAGACAACTCCTACGGCTATTGCGAGGAGACCGGCGAACCGATCGGCCTGGCCCGTCTGGAAGCCCGTCCCATCGCCACCCTGAGCCTGGAAGCCCAGGAGCGCCACGAGCGCCGCGAGCGCGTCCACCGCGACGACTAGGTCTTAAATCCCCGCGCCGTTGTCGATCGACAACAGCGCCGCTTCGTGCACGGCGGCCTCGCCGGTGACCCAGCTGACGAAGGCCTTGACCTGGGGCAGGCGGCCCTTGGCCTTGGGGTGGACCACGAAATAGGCGAAATCGACCGCGGTGGCGATCTGCAGGGGAGCGATCAGGCGTCCCGCGTCCAGGTCCGCCTGGGCCAGGGCCCGTTTGGCCAGGGCGACGCCGCGGCCGCCCACGGCGGCCTCGATCACGAGGCTCGACTGGTTGAAGCGCGGCCCCCGCGCCCCGTCCACGCCCTTCACCCCCCGCGCCGCCAGCCACATGGCCCAGTCCGGGCAGCTGTCGTCGGCGTCCGGCGAGCCGTCGTGCAGCAGGATGTGGTTGGCGAGGTCGGCGGGGGTCTCCAGCGGATGGGTCTCCAGCAGGGCGGGGCTGGCCACCGGGATCACCGTCTCGGACATCAGCTTGACCACTTCGAGCCCCGGATAGCGGCCGGTGCCGTAGCGGATGGCCAGGTCGATCTCGCCCGAGGCGAAGTCCACCACTTCCATGCCGGCCGACAGCCACACGTCCACCTGCGGGTGCTGCTCCTCGAAGCGGCCCAGGCGCGGCACCAGCCACTTGGCGGCGAAGGAGGGGGCGACGGTGACGGTCAGGCGGCGGCCGTCCACGGCGGCGGTCAGTAGGGAGGCAGCCTCGGCCAGCCGGTCGAAGGCTTCGCGCAGGGCGGGCAGGGCGGTCTGGGCCGCGTCGGTCAAAAGCAGGCCCTT
>JAQGII010000078.1 GCA_028291305.1 Caulobacteraceae bacterium | reverse complement strand
CGGCATGGATGACAGGCTCTCTTGGAAGGCCGCCGCGGTGCCATGGAACGAGCCGGTCAGGGTCGCGGGGGCGCCGAGCTCTTCCTTGGCCATTTCGATCAGTTGGGTAGCCTCCCCAAGCGAGACGCCGGGCCCGAGGTTGAACGACAGGGTGGCGGCGGGCAGCAGGCCCTGGTGGTTCACCGACACCGGGGTTGTCTTGCTCGTGTCCACCTTCACGAGGGACGACAGCGGCACCGCCTTGCCGGTCAAGGGCGAGTTGATGAAGATCGAGTTGAACAGCTGCGGCGTGCCCTGCAGCGCGGCCGGGCCCTCCAGCACGATGTGATAGGCGTTCAACTGCGTGAAATATTGGGCCACCTCGCGCTGACCCACCTGATTGTAGACCGCCGCATCGATGTCGGCGGGATCGATACCGAAGCGGGAGGCTGCGTCGCGGTCGATATCGAGGGAGGCGGCGCGAGCGCTCGACTGTTGGTCGGAGCTCACGTCCTTCAGCTGGGGCATCTTCTGCATGGCGTCGAGTAGCCGCGGCGCCCAGGTATTCAGTTCGTTCAGGTCTGCGTCACCCAGCGTGTATTGATAGAGGGCCCGGCCGCCGCGGCCGCCGATGGTGATGTCCTGCTGGGCCTGGAGGATCGTCTGCGCGCCCACCACCTGGGCCAGCTTGGGCCGTAGGCGGGCGATGATCTGATCGGCCGAAGCCGTGCGGCCCTCTTCGCGCGGGCGCAGGGCGAAGTTGATCCCCGTCTGGCTGAGATTGCCTCCGACATTGAAGTGCGTTTCCACGACGTCGGGATCTGCGGCGATGATCTTCATCACTTCGACCGCCTTCTCGTTGGTTCGATAGTAGGAAGAGTCCTGGGCGGTGATCACCGAACCCTGGATGAAGCCGGTGTCCTGCTGCGGGAAGAAGCCCGTGTTGGCCGTGGCGTACAGCCAGCCCGAAAGCGCTGCGGTGGCGATGAAGAGGACGAGGGTCAGCAGCCTGTGCCGCATGACCACGTCCAAGGCCCCGGCGTAGCTGCGCTCCAGTTTCCTGAAGCCGCGGTCCAGGCCCTTCATCAGCGGGTTCTTGGGCGGCTCGGGCGCCTTGAGGAACCTGCCGCACAGCATCGGCGTGAAGGTCAGCGACATGGCCACCGAGATCATCACCGAGGCCGACAGGGTGAGGGCGAATTCGCGCATCAGGCGGCCGACGACGCCGCCCATGAACATCAGGGGCGTGAACACCGCGATCAGGGAGATCGAGATCGACAGAATGGTGAAGCCGATGTCGCTAGCCCCGTTCAGCGCCGCCTGGAACGGCTTCTCGCCGTGCTCGATGCGCCGCCAGATCGCCTCGACCATGACGATGGCGTCGTCGACGACGAACCCGACGGCAATGGTCAAGGCCATCAGCGACAGGTTGTCGAGGCTGAAGCCCGCCGGCAGCATGACGGCGGCGGTGGCCAGGAGGGACAGCGGAATCACGGCGCTGGGGATGATCGTCGCGCGCACATTGAGCAGGAAGAGGAAGATGACCGCCACCACCAGCACGACCGTGATGAGCAGCGTCCGCTCGACGTCGAGCACCGACGCCTGAATGGTCTGGGTGCGGTCCTGCACCAGGCTGAAATCGATGCTGCTCGGCACGTTCGCTTCAATGCCCGGCAGGGCCTTCTTGATCGCCTGCACCGTGCGCAGCACATTGGCGCCCGGCTGCTTGGTGATGGCCAACAGGATCGCCGGGCCGCCTGGCCCCCGGTCCTTGACCGCGCCGCCGGGGAAGCTCTGGGCGCCGTTCTGGTTGTTCTCCACATCCTGGACGGCCTGTCCGATGTCGCGCAACCGGACCGGGGCGCCGTTCTTGTAGGCGACGACCAGGTTCTGCCACGGCCCGACGTCCAGGATCTGGTCGTTGGCCAGGATCGTCAGATTGCTGTCGCGGCCGGTGAGCGCCCCCTTGGGAGCGTTGACGGTGTTGTTGGCGATGGCGGTGCGGATGGTCTCGAGCTGGATGCCCATCTGCGCGGCCTTGCGCGGATCGACCTGGATGCGGATGGCCGGCTTGCGCTGGCCCATGATGTTCACCAGGCCAACGCCGTCGAGCCGCGAAATCTGTTGGCCGACAATGCTGTCGGCGTAGTCGCTCACTTTCGCGATCGGCAGGGTGTCGGAACGCATCGACAGCACCAGGATCGGCGCGTCTGCGGGGTTGACCTTGCGGATCGTCGGCGGCGCCGGCAGGTTCGTAGGCAACTGCCCGCCAGCCGCGTTCATCGCCGCTTGAACGTCCTGGGCGGCTCCGTCGATGTTTCGGGTGAGCTCGAACTGTATGACGATGTTGGTCGAGCCCAGAGTGCTCGATGAGGTCATCTGGGCGATGCCCGCAATCAGCGACAGCTGGCGCTCCAGCGGCGTGGCCACATTGGAGGCCATCGTCTCGGGACTGGCGCCCGGCAGGTTGGCGCTCACCTGCAAGGTCGGGAAGTCCACCTGGGGCAGGGCCGACACGGGAAGCTGGAAATAGCAGACGAGGCCGACCAACAGGAAGGCGGCCGCCAGAAGCGACGTGGCCACGGGTCGTTGGATGAAGGGGCTGGAGATGCTCACGGCGCGGTCTGCCTTGCTGGACGGCCCCCCGCCCGCCAATCCCTTGCGTCGTAAGGGATTGGCGAGGGCGGATTATAGCGGCCGGCTTGCGGGGAGATTGCAAACGCGTTTCGCCGACGACACAGCGTCTCCAGATCGGTCGGAAGCCGGACAAGTTCTGCAACAATCCGGGGCCAGGGGACCTCCGAAGCACAGGCGTCCCTGCGCCGCCTGTGCTAAGTCATCCCCATGACCGACGAGCCCCCAGACGACGCCGCCGAGACCCCGATCCAGCGCGCCTTGCGCCTGAAGAAGGCGGCGATCGACGCCAAGCCGAAGCCGCCCCGCGGCGGCAAGTTCCAGCGCCAGCAGGCCGCCGGCATCGCGGCCGGCAAGTCCAAGCCGTGGATGTCGAAATAACGCGCACCCGCCGGGAGCAGGATATCGCAGCCCCCGGCTAGAGCCTTTCCGCCGCTTCTTAGGCGACGCGCCGGAAGTTGGCGTGCGTCCCCACTTTCATGAAGCCGTCCCGGCGCAAGCGCCAAGACCTCTAATGAACGTCGAACCCGCCGGCTTCCGCCTCTGCGCTGGTCAACTCCGCCCGGCGCCCGCCGACGGGATGCGAGCGCAGCCAGTTCACCGCCGCCGTTACATAATGCCGGTCCTTGGCCAGGGGCGAGGCGTGGGTTACGCCCGGTGCGTCCAGCATCCAGGAGGTCTTGGCGCGGTTCACCGCTTCCAACCCCGCCGCCCGCCAGGCTGTGGAGATCTCGGCGCGCGGATCGACGGCGCCCACCACCACCGCGAGAGGGATGTCGGCCAGGGCCGTCTCGTGGCTGCGCACGGTCTTGATTCCCGGAATGATGGCGAGGTCCTCATCGCGCGCGGTGCGCAGATGCGAGAGGTTGCCGAGCGCCCTGCGCTTGTCGAGGGCCGCCTGGCCGTTCAAGCCGGCCCGCGCCGTCAGCCAGTCCGCGACCAGCGGCGCCAAGCCCAGGTGCGCGGCGACCACGGTCAGCCGCGCCAGATTTCGTTCCTTGGCCAGGTCGTCCATCAGCACCGGGTAATCGAGGTCGTCGCTGTTGACGCCGTTGACGTAGACCAGTCCAGCCACGCGTTCGGGCCACAACTCGGCGAATTCCTCGACATAGAGGGCGCCGTTGGAGTGGCCGACCAGGATCACCGGCCGCTGTTCGCCGAGGCTGTCGAGCAGGTCGTTCAATTCGCGGGCCACGGCGGTCACGTCCTCGCCGTCGGTCTTGGGCGGCGAGCGGCCCAGCCCCTTGCGGTCGTAGGCGCACACCCGCCCGCCCTGGGCCAGTTCGGGAACCACCTGATCGAAATCGGTGGCCGTGCCGAACAGGCCCGCTTCCAGGATCACGGTGGGCGAGGCCGAAGGCTTGCCCCGGCAGTCGACGTGGATCGGCGCGGTGGGCGGGGGCGCATCGGCCCTGGCGCAGGCGCAAGCGACGAGCGCCGCCAGCCCGGCCGCCGCCGGTCTTGCCTTCAAGATCACCTGGACGCCCCGCATTTCCCCGCCAGGATTAGCCTGAACCAAAGCCGCGTCCGGGCCAACCCTTGAAGGCCTGCCAGCGAAGTGTCCGCCCCGGTCAATGGCGCCAGCTAGCGCTGGAAGCTGACACTCCCGCGCTTCATGGCCTGGTCCTGTCCTAGGGTTGGTTCTGAGATGGCCACTTCACGGCGCGGCTGAGGTCGCCTCGCGCCACCGCCTTGATCAACTCGCTGTTGTCATCGCCAGGCCGGACGGCGAATTCGCGCCATGGCCCTTCACCGAGCGCCGCGAAGCGCATGCTCTGCGAGGTGAACGCGTTCGTCGGGGGCAGGCCGGTGATGCTCACGGTGTCGCCTTCGGGCGGCAGGAGGATCAGGAGCTCATGTTGGGCCTGCACGCCGCAGGCGACCAGCAACGCAGCCATGCCGTTGGACATGGACACGAACCTGCCGGCGAGCTCCACCAGGGGCACGGCCAGCTGGACAGTAACGAGGATGGGCGAAGTGCCCTCCAGGGGCGCTGCGCGCGGGCCGGCATTATTGCCGACGAGATTGGTGAAGACCTTGTACCCCAGCTGGCGCAGCTCATCGGCCAACGCCTGCCAGAACGGGTCCGGCAAAGGCGACACGGAGTTGTTGTCGGGGAACAGGATCACGCTGCGCCCCGGCTCGATCCCGACCTGCGCTGCGTAAGCCGCCGCTTCTTCGCGCCAGCTCTCGGGGATGACCGGCTTGTCCAGAGGGGCGGTCCAGTCGAGCCTCAACATCAGCCTGAACTGGTCGGCCAAGGTCACCCCGCCCCGGCCGGGATACTGGAACAGGTCGTGCAGACGAAGGATGGTGAAGTCGTCCGTGAAGAAA
>JAQGII010000054.1 GCA_028291305.1 Caulobacteraceae bacterium | reverse complement strand
AGGGCCTGGTTCATGTCGTTGAGCAGGTGGAGGCCCAGGGACTCCTCGGCGTGGACCACGGACATGGCGTCGTCGGCCTTCGACAGCCGGGCCACATAGTCGACGTAGTCGTGCGAGCAGTGCTCCACATAGGCCATGCAGGCGTAGGGCCACACCGGGAAGGGCGGCGGAGCGTCGTCGGACGGGGCGAAGGAACGGTTTTCCATCATCGCAACCTCCCAATCGCGATCGGCCCCCAAGGCGGCGCGCCGGCTGGCGCGAGAAAGGGGGCATACTACGCCCAAATCCGGCGGGGGTACGGGGGATTCCCCGCGGGGCGATCAAATCGCGTCGCCCGGGGGTCCTGCGTTCAGGGCAAATGCTCGCGGGCGGCCAGGATCGCAGCCCCGCCGCGGGTGACCGCGCGCTCCAACCCGCCGGCCAGGGGCAGCTGGTTGGCGGCGTAGACCTCGGCCAGCGCCTCGATCCGGCGACCCGCCGGCCCCGCCTGCCCGCCCATCCGCCGCGACGCCGTCGCCCCCTTGGCCAGCAGCGCCCCGCCGAGCACGGTGGCGAACAGCCTCAGATAGGGGCCGGCGGAGGCCAGCGCGGCGCGCGGATCCGCGTCCTGCGCCATCACCCAGTCGGTCGCCGTCCTCAGCGCCCCGATCGCTTCGACGAGGGCGCCGGCCACGCCCGGCGCACCCGCCGCCTCGGCCGCGGTCGCCTCCAGCTCCGCGATCAGCCGCCGGGCCTCGGCCCCGCCGTCGCGCAGCACCTTGCGCAGGACCAGGTCGCCGGCCTGCACGCCGTTGGTCCCCTCGTAGAGCGAGGCCACCCGGATATCGCGCATCAGCTGGGCCGCGCCGGTTTCCTCGACATAGCCCATGCCGCCGTGGACCTGGATATTGAGGGAGGCGACCTCGAAGCCGACGTCGGTGCAGAAGGCCTTGACGATCGGGGTCAGCAGGGCCGCGCGGGCCTCGGCGGCGGCCCGGCCAGCCGGCGGCCCGCGCTCGGCGTCGTCGATGGCGCAGGCGGCGCTGTAGGCCAGGGCGCGGATGGCGGCGGTCTGCGCCTGCATGGTCACGACCATGCGCAGCACGTCGGGATGCTCGATGATGGCGCCGCCGGCCATGCCGTCGGAAGGGGGGGCCCCGGGCGCGCGACCCTGGCGGCGTTCGCGGGCGAAGGCCAGGGCCTGCTGGCTGGCCTTCTCGGCGATGGCGACCCCCTGCAGGCCGGTGGTCAGCCGCATGCGGTTCATCATCAGGAACATGCCGGCCATGCCGCGGTGGGGCTCGCCCACCAGCCAGCCCCTGGCCCCCTCGAACGACACCGAACAGGTCGGGCTGGCCTTGAGGCCGAGCTTGTGCTCGATGCCGGTGCAGATCACCCCGTTGAGCGGCCCCGGCGATCCGCCCGCGTCCAGCAGCCGCTTGGGGACCAGGAACATCGACACCCCGGCCGTCCCCGCCGGCGCGCCGGGCAGGCGGGCCAGCACCAGGTGGACGATGTTGTCGGTCAGGTCGTGCTCGGCGAAGCTGATGAAGATCTTGGCCCCGGTGACCCGGTAGGCGCCGTCCCCGTCCGGCTCGGCCCGGGTGGTTAGGGCGCCGACGTCCGATCCCGCCTGGGGTTCGGTCAGGGCCATGGTCGCGGTCCATTCGCCGCTGACCAGTCTGGGCAGCCAGGTCTCCTGCAGGGCGGCGTCGCCCGAGGCGATCAGCACCTCGCTGGCGGTCTGGCTCAGCACCAGCCCCATGGCGAAGGCGTAGCAGCCGCTGGTCCAGGTCTCCATCGCCGCCGCCGCGACCGAGGCGGGCAGGCCCATGCCGCCATGCTCGGCCGGCAGCGCCATGCCGCTCCAGCCGCCGCCGGCCCACTCGCGGTAGACCTCGGGCCAGCCCTCCGGAAGGGTCACCCGTCCGTTGGAGAAGCGGGCGCCGATGCGGTCGGCGGGAGCGTCGAGCGGCGCGAACCGGCCGGCGGCGATACGCCCGGCTTCTTCGACGATGCCCAGGGCGGTGTCCACGTCCAGGTCCGGGAAGGCGCCGGACTCCAGCAGGGCGTCGAACCCGGCGATGTGGCGCAGGGTGAAGCCGATATCGTCCAGCGGGGCGGCGTAGTCCATGCGGGCGGCCTCTTGGCGGGCGTGGAAATTGGTTTGTTACACTTACTAATTGCCGGCGCAAGGCGAGCCGCATTGACAGCCGCAGGCGCGGGGCTAGGGTCCGGCCGACCGCAAGCCTGCCCCTCGAAGAGCGCGCCCCATGAAGAACACGCCCCGGTTCGCCGTCATCGGCTTCGGCGAGGTCGGCCAGATCCTCGCCCAGGACCTGGTGGCCGCCGACTGCGAGGTCGCCGGCGTGTTCGACCTGAAGTTCGGCGATCCCGCCAGCGTCCCCAGCCTGGCGGCGACAGCCCCCTACCGGGCGGCGTCCAGCGCCCCGGACGCGGTGCGCGGCGCCCAGCTGATCGTCTCCTCGGTGACCGCCGAACAGGGGCTGCAGGCGGCCCGGTCGGTGGCCGGGGGCGTCGAGCCCGGCGCCTTCTTCCTCGACGTCAATTCCGTCTCGCCCGGGGTGAAGCGCCAATCGGCCGAGGCGGTCGCGGCGGCGGGGGGCCGCTATGTCGAGGCGGCGGTGATGACCGCCGTGCCGCCGCACCGGATCAAGTCGCCCATGCTGCTGGGCGGACCCAACGCCGCCGCCTTCCTGGAGATGGCCGGCCCGCTCGGCTTCAACGCCAGGGTCTATTCCGAGGAGATCGGCAAGGCCTCGGCCGTGAAGATGTGCCGCAGCGTGATGATCAAGGGCATGGAGGCGCTGATCACCGAGAGCTGCCTGACCGCCCGCCGCCTGGGGGTGGAGCAGGACGTGCTGGCGTCGCTCGGCGAGACCCTGCCCGTGCCCGACTGGGAAGCCTTCGCCCGCTACATGATCAGCCGCTCGCTGCAGCACGGAAGGCGCCGCGCCGAGGAGATGCGCGAGGTCGCCCGCACGGTGTCGGAGGCCCACGTCGAACCGCTGATGAGCGCCTCGATCGCCCAGCGCCAGGACATCGCCGCCGAGCTCGGCAAGGGCGTCGACCTGAAGCAGGACCTGGGCGGCATCCTCGACGCCCTGCTGGCCAAGCTGCCGCAGTAGGCCGCCGGCCTATTTGGCCGGCTTCGCCGCGATCCCCATCACTTCGAAATGGGCGCCGCCCAGCAGGCTGCCGGCGCCGATGAAGGCGCGGGCGGGCATCGGCCCCTTGAAGTAGGTGCGGTAGACCTCGTTGAACGCCGGATAATAGCTGAGGTCCGAGGTGAATATCTGCACCCAGACCAGGTCGTCCATGGTCAGGCCCGCGCCCTCGACGGTCTTCCTGATGTTGTCGAGCACCAGCTTGGCGCCGTCCTTCGGGTCCGGCGGCGGCTTGCCGGTGGCGCGGTCGGTGTCGGTCGTGCCCGACACGTAGAGGGTGTTGCCCGCCAGCACCGCTCCGCTGAACGGCGGCGCGGTGGCGCCCGGGGCCACGGTGACCGGGAAGTGCTTGAGGGCGGGGTCGGCGGCCAGGGCCGCGCCCGGCAGCAGCAACGCGGCCGCGACGGCGGCAAGAATGGACTTCATGGTTTCCCCCCGGGATGTTCGTGGACGCCACGATAGCGCAGCCCGGCGGGTTGGCGGGGTTCGCCGGGCGCCGATCCGCCACGGGGACGCCGATGCCGAAACAATCAGCCGGATGCCGGCCGGGCGCCCGCGATCTGACCAGGGCCCGGTCTTGTCAGGCGCGCAGGGGCTGCGATTTGCCCGCGTCCTTGGCCGCCTTGCGCGCCGCCGCGCGCCGGCGCTCGATCTGCCCGTTGGCCAGGCGATAGCCCAGCAGCGCCAGCACGACGGCGCCGTAGACCAGCGGCGGCCGGTGGTCGGCCTTGACCAGCAGGTAGTAGTGCACGACGCCCAGCGGCGCGACCATGTAGGTCAGCTGGTGCAGCCGCTTCCAGCGGCGCGGGCCGAGCCTGCGCGTCAGCCGGTCCATGGAGGTCACGGCCAGGGGGATCAGCAGGACGAAGGCGGCCATGCCGATGGTGATGTAGGGCCGCTTGACGATGTCCTTGCCGATGGTGCGCCAGTCGAACAGCTGGTCGACGCCGATGTAGGTGGTCAGGTGCAGGCAGACATAGGTGAAGGCCCACAGGCCCACCGCGCGCCGGTAGCGGGTCAGGCCGGGCTGCCTGAGCAGCCTGGCCACGGGCGTGAGCGCCAGGCCGACGACCAGCAGGCGCAGCCCCCATACGCCGAGCTGGCGCAGCACGAACTCGATGGGATTGGCCGTCAGGCCGCCGGTGAAGGCCTGCAGCACGAAGATCAGGATCGGGGAGAAGCAGGCCAGCTGCACCGCCCAATAGACCAGACGATCTTTCCCGCCGTGGAACGCCATGGACCCGGTCTCAGAACAGCTTGGCGGGGTCCATGCCCCGGTACATGGCGGCGACCTGCTCGCCGTAGCCGTTGAACGGCAGGGTCTTGCGCCGGAAGAACTCGCCGATGCGCCGCTCGGAGGCCTGCGACCAGCGCGGATGGTCCACCTCCGGATTCACGTTGCCGTAGAAGCCGTATTCGTTGGGCGCCAGCAGGTTCCAGCTGGTCTTGGGCGGGCTGGCGACGAAGCTGATCCTGACGATCGACTTGATGCCCTTGAAGCCGTACTTCCAGGGCGTGACCAGGCGGATCGGCGCGCCGTCCTGGTTGGGCAGGGTCTCGCCGTAGAGGCCCACCGCCAGCAGGGCCAGCGGGTTCATCGCCTCGTCCATGCGCAGCCCCTCGCGATAGGGCCAGTCGATGACGCGGTCCCGCTGTCCCGGCATCTGCTGGGGATCGTAGAGCGTCTCGAAGGCGACGTACCTGGCCTGGCCGGTCGGCTCGGCCTGGCCGATCAGGCTGGCCAGGGGGAAGCCCACCCAGGGGATCACCATCGACCAGGCCTCCACGCAGCGCATGCGGTAGATGCGCTCCTCCAGCGGGAAACGCTTGACCAGGTCGTCGATGGCGATGCGGCCGGGCTTCTTGCACAGGCCGTCGACGGTCACGGTCCAGGGGCGGGCGCGCAGGGTCCCGGCGTGGGCCGCCGGATCGTCCTTGTTGGTGCCGAACTCGTAGAAGTTGTTGTAGCCGGCGATGTCCTTGAGCGGCGTCGGCTTCTCGTCGATCGGCATCTTGTTGGGCGAGTGGGCCAGGGGCGCGGCCCCCGCCTCGCCCGCGCCCAGCGCCAGGGCCGCGCCCAATGCGGTTCCGGCCGTGATGAATTCGCGCCGCCGCAGGTACAGGCCCTCGTCGGTGACGTCGCAATCCTTCAGATCGGGCGCTGAGCGGATGAGCATGGATGATCTCCAGATTCCAGACCGATCGCTAGCACGGCGGCGGGCTTTGCAGAACGCCCGGCATCTCCTTATTCGTAGCCGCCGATTGCGCCGTTACAGGGGCGGGCGCCGTTTTCCGCGATGACCGCGCCGACAGGTTTGGAAATATCGGCGCCACAGGCCATGGTTAGCCATATCAGGCGTCGGTCAACGGGCGCGCGGCGATCGGAGGCCGGTCATGGTTGCTCGCGGCGCCGCCCTGCCTCTGTCGTGGCGCAAGCTCTGGTTGCGCGTCCATCAATGGATCGGGCTGGGGTTGTTCGTGGTCCTGGTCCCCCTGGCCGCCACCGGCGCCCTGTCGGCGCTGCGCCCCACGGTGGACGCCGCCCTGCATCCCGAGCGCCGGCCGGTCACCGTCGCGCCGGCCATGCCCTCGCTGAGCGCCTACCAGGCCGCGGCCGACGCCGCCTTCGGCCCCGGCGCCACGGTGACGACCCTGACCCTCAAGCCGGACGATGCGGTGATCGCCACCGGGCGGATGCGGCCGGCGCTCGACGAGCACGCCCCCCGCGAACGCGGGCCGCCCGTGCGCCTGACGGCCTGGATCGACCCGGGCACGGCCAGGCTGCTGGCGGTGGAGCAGCGACGCGGGCGCGGCAACGACTTCATGGCCAAGGCCCACGAATTCCACGAGACCCTGATGCTGGACGGCGCCGGACGGCGGCTGGTGGGGGTGCTCGGCGGGTTCATGCTGGTCCAGGCCCTGACCGGGCTGTGGCTCTGGTGGCCGAGGGCCGCGGCCCTGTGGCTCGGCCTGCGCTGGCGGCGGACCGGCCATCCCCTGACCAACCTGCACTATCTGATCGGCTTCTGGACCTCGATCCCCCTGGCCTTCCTGGCCCTCACCGGCATCGGCCTGGCCTTCCCCGAAATCACCGTCCGGGCGATCGGCCAGGTGGCCCCGGTGCAGCCCCCGCGCCCGCCGGGCCGCACCCTGTTCGCCACCCGCCTGAGCGCCGACCAGGCCGCCGCCCTGGCGCTGGCCGGCGAGAGCGGCGCCCGCATCCTCAGCCTGGAGGAGCCGACCGACTCCTCGCCCAGCTGGAAGTTCGAGGTGGTCGGCGGCGGCCATCCGCCGGTGCGGCTGGGGGTCAACGACGACACCGGGGCGGTCAGGGCGATCGGCGAGCGCCGCGCCAGCCCCGGCAACGTCATCCAGCGCAGCATCCGCAGCCTGCACGCCGGCGACGGCGACGGCCGCGGCTGGACCCTGTGGCGCTGGATCGCCATCGCCGCCGGCATCACGCCGACGCTGCTGGCCGTGACCGGCGTGGCGGTGTTCGTGAGCCGCCAAGCCAGAGCGCGCGAGCCTCTCCCGCGAGGGGAGAAGGAAGCTGTTGTTTAGAACGGGTAGTGCGGCTCGCGCTCGATGGTCAGCCACTTCACGTCGGTGAACTCGGCCACGCCGTAGCGGCCGCCGAAGCGGCCGTAGCCGGAGCCCTTGACCCCGCCGAACGGCATCTGCGCCTCGTCGGCCACGGTGGCGGCGTTGATGTGGCAGATGCCGGCCTGGATGCGCTGGGCCACGCTCATGGCCCGGTTGATGTCCTGGCTGTAGACCGCCGAGGCCAGGCCGTAGTCGGTGTCGTTGGCGATGGCCACCAGGGCGTCGTCGCCGGAGGCGCGGATCACCGACACCACCGGACCGAAGCTTTCCTCGTAGTAGATCTCCATGTCCGACTTCACATGGTCGAGCACGCAGGCGTCCATGATCGAGCCCTCGCGCCTGCCGCCGGCCACCAGCTTGGCGCCCTTGGCGACGGCGTCCTGGATCAGGTGCTCGACCTTCTCGGCCGCCGCCACGCTGACCAGCGAGCCCAGCACCACATTGCCTCCGCGCGGGTCGCCCGCCGGCAGGCGCGAGGCCTTGGCCGCGAACCGGGTCACGAAGTCGTCGGCGATCTTCTCGTCGACCACCAGCCGCTCGGTCGACATGCAGATCTGGCCCTGGTTCATGAAGGCGCCGAAGGCCGCGCCGTTGACCGCGTCCTCGATATTGGCGTCGTCCAGGACGACCATGGGGGCCTTGCCGCCCAGCTCCAGGATGGCCGGCTTCAGGTGGCGGCCGCTGAGCTCGCCGATGATCTTGCCGACCTTGGTCGAGCCGGTGAAGTTGACCCGCTTGACCGCCGGGTGGGCGATCAGGGCCTCGACGATCTGGGGCGCGGTCTCGGGGCTGTTGGTGACGACGTTGATGGCGCCTTCGGGCAGGCCGGCGTCCTGCAGCACGCGGCCGATCAGTCGCTGCACGCCGGGGCAGATCTCCGAGGCCTTCAGCACCACCGTGTTGCCCACCGCCAGCGGCACGGCGATGGCGCGCACGCCCAGGATCACCGGGGCGTTCCAGGGGGCGATGCCGAGCACCACGCCGGCGGGCGTGCGCAGGGCCATGGAGATGCAGCCGGGCTTGTCCGAGGGGATCACCTCGCCGGACACCTGGGTGGTCATGGCCGCCGCCTCGCGCAGCATGCCGGCGGCCAGGAAGCAGTTGAACCCGGCCCAGCCGGCGGTGGCGCCGATCTCGTCGGCCATCAGGGCGACGAACTCGGGCGTGCGCGCCTCCAGCGCGTCGGCGGCCTTGTTGAGCACGGCGCGGCGGGCGCTGGGCCCCATCGACGACCATTTGGGGAAGGCGGCGGCGGCCGCGTCGCAGGCGGCGTTGGCGTCGGCCACCGTCGCGGCGGCGGCGACGGAAGCGACCTGGCCGGTGATCGGGTTACGACGCTCGAAGGTGGCCCCGCCCGTGGCGGCCACGTCCTTGCCGGCGATCAGAAGTTGGATGTCCACGAGGTTGCCTCCCGGCGTTCGGGCGGCCTTGGGGGCGCCCTCTTGGCTCACAAATCGTTTGTGTCACATAGCAATGGATCGGACCGCCGACAATCGCGCTGCCCGCACGATGGGGCGAACCGCAGGCGGCTGGCTCACCCCTTGAACCGGGCCGCCAGCGCTTCCGTGCCCCGCACCAGCACGCCGATGTCGCTGCCCACGGCGGTGAACAGCGAGCCCAGCTCCAGGCAGCGCGCCGCGAACACCGGGTCGGGGGTCAGGATGCCGGACGGCTTGCCGATCGCCTTCAGGCGGACCAGGGCGTCCTCGATGGCGGCGATGACCTCGGGATGCCCCGGCTGGCCCATGTAGCCGAGGCTGGCGGCCAGGTCGTTGGGGCCGATGAACACCCCGTCGACGCCCTCGACCCCGGCGATCTCCTCCAGCCGCGCCAGCGCCTCGCCGGTCTCGATCTGCACCAGCAGGCACAGCGCCTGCTCGCCGTGCTCGGCGTAGCCCTCGACCCGGCCGAAACGGGTGGCGCGGGTGGTGCCCGCGACGCCGCGCACGCCCCCCGGCGGATAGCGCATGGCGGCCACCGCCCGGCGCGCCTCCTCCGCGCTCTGCACATAGGGGATCAGCAGGGTCTGCACGCCGATGTCGAGGTAGCGCTTGATCAGCACCGTGTCGTTGGTGTCGGGCCGCACCACCGGCGACACCGGATAGGGCGCGACCGCCTGCAGCTGGGCCAGGACGCTGTCCACCCCGCCGGGGGAATGTTCGGTGTCCAGCAGCAGCCAGTCGAAACCCGAGCCGGCGACGATCTCGGCGGCGTAGGCATTGGCCAGCGAGACCCACAGCCCGAGCTGCGGCTGGCCAGCCTTCAGCTTCGCCTTGAACGGGTTCCCGGGCGCCTGCATCAGACGAACGCCACGCCGATGGCGCCCAGCGGCCCGTAGTCGACCTGGATCACGTCGCCCGCGGCCACCGCCACCGGCCGGGTGAAGGAGCCCGCCAGCACGATCTCGCCCTTGCGCAGCTTGCCGCCGAGGGGATGCAGCTTGTTGACCAGCCAGGCGATGCCGGCCGCCGGATGCCCCATCACCGCCGCCGAGACGCCGGACTCCTCGATCACCCCGTTCTTGGACAGGGTCGCGCCGACCCAGCGGATGTCGACCTCGAACGGCCGGACGGTGCGCCCACCCACCACCATGGCCCCGGCGGCGGCGTTGTCGGCGATGGTGTCGACGATCTTGCGCGGGGTGTCGG
>JAQGII010000031.1 GCA_028291305.1 Caulobacteraceae bacterium | reverse complement strand
CGGGCGGCCTCCACGGCCTCCACGCCGTCCTCGACGGTCTCGGACGTGCAGTCGAACATTTCGCACAGGGCTTCGGCCACCATGCGGTTGGTGGCGTTGTCGTCCACCACTAGGATGTGCGGCGCGCCGGTCACATGGCGGCCATAGGCGGGGACGGGGGATGGAATGGCGGCGGCCGCCGCCGGAGCCATCATGTCGAACACGATGGTCATGCCCTGGCCCACGTTGCTCTCGGCGCGGATGGAGCCCTTCATGCTGAGGATGATGCCGCGGGTCAGCGACAGGGGCAGGCTGCCGCCCTCGCTGTCCGGATCGAAGATGCGCGCCAGCTTGGCGCCGGCCAGGCCCGGGCCGGTGTCGCGCACGCGGCCTTCCAGCATCACCTGCTCGGCCTCGGCGCGGGCGCGGAGGCCGACTTCCACCGAGCCCTGGCGGGTATAGCGCAGGGCGTTTTCGATCAGGTTGTCGAACACCTGGGTCAGGCGGTCGGTATCGACCATGGCCGACAGGTCGGGATCGCCATCATACGAGATCAGCAGGCCGACGCCCGCGTCCGCGGCGCGCGTGCTCCAGCGGTCCTGCACATGGTCGGCCAGTTCGCGGAGCAACTGCGGCCGGGGCTTGAATTCGAGCCGTCCGCGGCGGGCTTCCATCATGTCGAGTGCGTCGTCGGCCAGCCGCAGCAGGGCCTCGCCGGTGGCCTTGATGCTGAGCACCTGGGCCTGGGCGTCCGGGTTCAGATGCTGGCGGGCCAGACGTTCGGTCATGGCCAGCAGGCCGTGGACCTGGCCGCGGAACTCGCCCTGGGCGGTCTGCGCGAGGCGCTGGAATTCGTCGGCCACGGCAACGGCGATCCGTTCCTCGTCGGCCACGGGGTCGCCCGCCGACTGGCCGGCCAGCAGGGCGTCCACCAGGCCGTGCAGGGTGGCGGCGCCCAGGCATTCGCCGCCTTCGAACACGACCACGGCGTCGCCGGGGCCGGCCGTCAGCGCGTCGACCGCGTCGCGCACGCTCGCCGCGCCGTCCAGCATCACGGGGTCCGGGGTCATCAGGTCCCGCGCGGTGAGCGCGCCAGGATTGTCGCGGAGGGCTCGTTCGACGGTTGCACGATGGATCACGCCGACGACGCGCCCGCCGTCGGACACGGCAAGGACATCGGCGCCGGGCGTGGCCACGAACCGTTCGGCGACTGCGGCGGCGCGCGCCCCTGCGGGAACCGCGGGCGCGGGCTCAACAAAACGGGCGATACACTTCATCGGGACCACGGAGAACTGAGGAGGATCCACAATTACCGATCACGTTTGAGGAGAGGTTAAGCCCAACCTCCGGTCATGCGACAAAGTGGCGCGATTTCGCGCTTCAGGCGATTTCTTCGCCTATCCAGCGAATGAAATCGGGATTGGAGCCGGCCGTCTCGCTTCGCAATGCAACCACGCATGGCGTTTCATACGGATGGCGGGCGAGCACGAAATCGCGCAGCCGGCCGGCCGCCGCGGCGGTGGTCTTGAGCAGCATCGGCGTCTCGGCCTCGCGCCGCACGGCGCCCTGCCAGCGATAGATGGAGGTCATCGACGCCATCACATTCGCACAGGCGGCGAGCTTCGCCTCCACCGCGGCCTGCCCGGCGGCCTGGGCCGTTTCGGGGTCGGGCCAGGTGGTGTAGAGGATGATCACATCGTCCATTCTGGCCTCCGATGGCCCCACCGGGACCCTAGCTTGCATGTCCGAGGATAAGCCGCCAACCGACGCGGCGCTGGTGCTGTTCTCCGGCGGTCAGGATTCCACCGTCTGCCTGGCCTGGGCGCTGGCGCGCTATGACCGGGTGGAGACGGTCGGCTTCGACTATGGCCAGCGACATGGCGTGGAGATGCAGGCGCGCGACCATGTGCGCGCCGGGTTCATCCAGCGCTTTCCCGCCTGGGCCTCGCGCCTGGGTCCCGACCACCGCCTGGACCTGCGCGGCTTCGGCGCGGTGGCGGAGTCCGCCCTGACCGCGGACCGGGCCATCGAGATGACCGATCGCGGCCTGCCCTCCACCTTCGTGCCCGGCCGCAACCTGGCCTTCTTCATCTACGCGGCGGCCCTGGCCGACCGGCGCGGCCTGCCCGACCTGGTCGGCGGCATGTGCGAGACCGACTACTCCGGCTATCCCGACTGCCGCCGCGAGACGCTCGACGCGATGCAGGCCGCCCTCAACCTCGGCATGGCGCGCGATTTCCGCATCCGAACGCCGCTGATGTCGCTGACCAAGGCGCAGACCTGGGGCATGGCCCAGGCGCTGGGCGGCAAGCCGCTGGTGGACGTGATCGTGGAGGACAGCCACACCTGCTATCTCGGCGAGCGCGGCCTGCGCCACGCCTGGGGCTACGGCTGCGGGACCTGCCCGGCCTGCGAGCTGCGCAAGGGCGGGTTCGAGGACTGGAGCGCCAAGGGCCGGCCGGCGCTGGAGCTGATCCCTTGAGCTACAGCGTCAAGGAGATCTACCTGACCCTCCAGGGCGAGGGCGGCCAGGCGGGCAAGGCGGCGGTGTTCTGCCGGTTCGCCGGCTGCAACCTGTGGACCGGGCGCGAGGAGGACCGGGCGGACGCGGTGTGCACCTTCTGCGACACCGATTTCGTCGGGCTGGACGGGCCGGGCGGCGGGCGCTTCGCCACGCCGCAGGACCTGGCGGCGGCGATCCTGGCGGCCTGGGGCGCCGCGGACCCCGCCAACCCGCGCGAGCGGCTGGTGGTGTTCACCGGCGGCGAACCCCTGCTGCAGATCGACGGTCCGCTGATCAACGCCATGCACGACCAGGGCTTCATGATCGCGGTGGAGACCAACGGCACGATCGCCGCGCCCGACGGCATCGACTGGGTATGCGTCAGCCCCAAGGCCGACGCACCCCTGGCCCAGCTGTCGGGGCAGGAGCTGAAGCTGGTCTACCCCCAGGCCGGGGTCGATCCGGCCCGCTTCGAGGACCTGGATTTCGAGCGTTTCTACCTGCAGCCGATGGACGGGCCGGACCGCGCGGACAACACCCAGGCGGCAATCGCCTATTGCCTCGCCCACCCCCGCTGGCGTTTAAGCGTGCAAACCCACAAATACATAGGGATCGCCTGACCCCCGGCGTCCCTCCTGAGCACGATGAACCAGCCTGTTTTCGAGATCACCAAGGCGGCCACCTTCGACGCCGCCCATTCCCTGGCCGACGGCCCGCCCGACAGCCGCTACCGGCGCATGCATGGCCACTCGTTCCGCGTGGAGGCGTCGGTGCGTGGCGCGCGGCAGGAGCCGGTCGGCTGGGTCGCCGACCTCGGCGCGCTCGATCTGGCGCTGAAGACCCTGGCCGGCGAACTCGACCACGGCCTGCTCAACGAGAAGCCCGGCCTCGGCAGCCCGACCCTGGAGAACCTCTGCCTCTATTTCGCCGAGCGCCTGCGCGGCGAGTTTCCCGGGCTGAGCCGCGTGGTGGTCTCGCGCCCGAGCGTCGGCGAGAGCTGCAGCCTCCAGCTCTAGCTCAGGTATAGGCGATCAGGCGTCCGAGGGCGCCCGCGACCAGCCACAGGCCGATGGACAGCACCGCCATGGTCCGCGCCAGCATCGGCGGCTGTCGGCCGTCCGCGAAATCGCCGAACAGCCGGCGGAACAGCAGCGCATTGACCAGGGCGGCGGCGATCAGCGCCAGCTTGGCCTGGAACACCGCTGAGCGGACCAGGGGCCCGGCGTCGGCCGCGAACAGCAGGAAGCCGCTGCCCGCCAGCAGCAGCAGGCCGGCGACGGCCAGGGGCGTGACCAGGCGGGACAGGGGAGCAAGCGGGATGGCGCGGCCGAGGCCCACCGTCCTCAGGTCCACGACCAGGATGCCGCCCACCAGCAACACCAGGCCGGCGACATGCGCCACATTGACCGCCGGATAGACGCCCCGGCCGCCGCGCATCGTCGCGCCGAGGCTGGAGCCCTCCAGGACGGCGGCGGCGGACAGGATCGCGGCGGACAGCGCCTCCAAGGCTCAGCGCAGTCCGGTGGTCTTGCCGCCCAGGGTGATCTCGTTGGCCTTCACCTCGTACTTGGCCATGTCGAGGTTTCGGTGGCCGGCGATGCGCACGGTGTCGCCGACCTTGAGCGAAGCCTGGGTTATCCCGCGCGTTTCCATGCGCTCGATGGGAGCCAGGGTCACGGTCCACTTCTGCCCCGCCTGGGTCAGGTCGATCTCGGCGTGCGGGTTGCGGTAGCGGACCGCGTCGATCTTGCCCTCCAGAGTGGTGACCTTGGAGTTGTCCTGGCCCGCCCAGCCGTGGTGGGCGGCGGCCGGCAGCGGCGCGAGCAGGAGGGCGGCCAGCGCCAGTTTGAAGCGTAACGTCATTACAGAGCTCCCGGTTGGTGGGTCCCCGACGCCGCCGACGTTAGCACAGGCGGCGGCGCCGGGACATCGGGGGAGCTAGGCGGCGTCGACCAGCACCACTTCGGCGTCGCTAATCGCGGTGATGCGCAGTTCGGAGACCTCCGTCGCGGCCAGGCCGTCGCGCGCCGGAACCCGCACGCCGTTGACCTCGACCTCGCCGCTGGCGGGCACGAGATAGGCATGGCGCGAGGGATCGAGCGTGTAGACCGTGCTCTCGCCGGCCTTCAGCGTGGCGCCGGCCACCCGCGCATCGGTGCGGATCGGCAGGGCGTCCTCGTCGCCGGGGAGGCCTGAGGCCAGGGTCACGAAGCGGCCGGAGCGGTCGCCCTTGGGGAAGGGCTTGGCGCCCCAGGCCGGCGGCCCGCCGCGGGTCTTGGGCAGGATCCAGATCTGGAAGATGCGGGTGGCGTCCTTCTCGAGGTTGTACTCGGCGTGGCGGATGCCCGACCCGGCCGACATCACCTGCACGTCGCCGGCCTCGGTGCGGCCCTCGGTGCCCAGGCTGTCCTTGTGGGTGATGGCCCCCTCGCGGACTTAGGTGATGATCTCCATGTCGGCGTGCGGGTGGGCGGGGAAGCCGGACCCTGGCGCGATCTCGTCGTCGTTCCACACGCGCAGGGCGCCCCAGCCCATCTTTTTGGGGTCGTGGTACTCGCCGAACGAGAAGTGGTGGGTGGTGTCCAGCCAGCCGAAGTCGAAGCGGCCGAGCGTGTTCGCGGGGCGAAGTTCAATCATGGGGATGTCCCTCCTGTCTGGCGCATCAAATAGGGAGGGGAAGGGCTATCTGCAACTAGTGCTGTTGCGGTTAGCTCCGCCCCCGGCCGCCCGGCGCGAACGCTCCGCCGCCGGTCTGGGCGCGGTGCATCAGGAATGCGTCGGCCAGCACGCAGGCGGTCATGGCCTCGACCACCGGCGCGGCGCGCAGGGCGACGCAAGGGTCGTGGCGTCCGGTGGTGCGCACCTCGATCTCCTTGCCCGCCTCGTCGATCGACTGGCGCGGGGTCAGGATCGAGGAGGTCGGCTTGAACGCCACCCGCGCCGTCACGGCCTGCCCGGTGGAGATGCCGCCAAGCACGCCGCCGGCGTTGTTGGACAGGAATTCGACCTGACCGTTGCCGCCGATCCGCATCTCGTCGGCGTTCTGTTCGCCCGACAGGGCGGCCGAGGCGAAGCCGGCGCCGATCTCCACCCCCTTGGCGGCGTTGATCGACATCAGCGCAGAGGCCAGTTCGCTGTCGAGCTTGGCGTAGATCGGCGCGCCCCAGCCGGCGGGAACGCCCACGGCCTCGACCTCGACGATGGCCCCGACCGACGAGCCGGCCTTGCGCACTTCGCCGAGATGCTCCTCCCACAGGCCGACCGTGCCGGGGTCGGGGCACCAGAAGGGGTTGTTGCGGGTCTCCGCCCAGTCCCAGCGGCTGCGGTCGACGGCGATGGCGCCGACCTGCACCAGGGCGGCGCGGATCACCACGTCAGAACCGAGGATCTTGCGGGCCACGGCGCCGGCCGCCACCCGCGAGGCGGTCTCGCGCGCCGAGGAGCGTCCGCCGCCGCGATAGTCGCGTACGCCGTACTTGGCGAAATAGGCGTAGTCGGCATGGCCCGGGCGGAACGACTGGGCGATGTCGCTGTAGTCCTTGGAGCGCTGGTCAACGTTCTCGATCATCAGGGAGATCGGCGTGCCGGTGGTGACCGGGCCGCCGGTCCGGGCGTCCTCGAACACGCCGGACAGGATGCGCACCTGGTCCGGCTCGGCCCGCTGGGTGACGAATTTGCTGGTGCCGGGCCGGCGCCGGTCGAGCCAGACCTGGATGTCTTCGGGCGTCAGGGCGATGCCCGGCGGGCAGCCGTCGACCACGCAGCCGAGCGCCGGCCCGTGGCTTTCGCCCCAGGTGATCACGCGCAGCAGATGGCCATAGCTGTTGTAGGACATGGCGGGCGGTTTACTGCAAAGCCGGCTGATCCTCCACCGCAAAGCGGGGGAGGTGAGCCGAAGGCTCGGAGGGGGCGTAGGCTTGGCGCGCGCCCCCAGTCACTTCGTGACAGCTCCCCCGCAAGCGGTGGAGCATTACGCCCACGCCGCCGCGAAACGGCGCAGCAGAGAGCTGGAAGGCTTCTGGTCGAGGGCCGAGTCCGGCTCGAACTTCAGATAGAGGTTGCCCCGGGCGCGCGAGCCCTGGGCGGGCAGGCCGTCGCCGGGCGAGCGGAACACGCCGCGCGCGGCCGAGGTGCGCGACACCCAGAACTGGCGCGGCCCGAACGGGGTTTCCACCTCCATCCGCCCGCCTTCGCGCAGGAATTCGGTGCTGACCGCGACCTGCAGCCACAGGTCCGCCCCGCGCAGCTCGGCGCCCGGATGGGGCATGACCTCGATCACCAGATGATGCTCGCCGTCCTGGCCGAAGCGGACGGTGTCGCCCGACTGCAGGCCGCCGGGCAGGCGCACCCTGAACTTCTTGCCCGCCTTGATCCGCACCATCTTCTCGCAGCCCTTGAAGGCCTCCACGATGCTGATGCGGAAGCCGGGCTGGCGGCCCTTCCACGGCGGATCGACCTGCGTCTCCGGCTCGGCTTCGGGTTCGGGCGGGGTCTCAGCCCTGCCCTTGGGGGCCTCAGGCTTGGCAGCGTGCGGCGCGGGCCGGGGCGCGGGGCGCGGGCGGGCGGAGCGATTGGCGGAGCCGGGGTTGATCCGGACGCGCGGCGACGCCTCCTCCGTCTTGAGGAAACGATAGGCCTCGATCACCAGGCGCACGCGCTCCGGATCGCCGCCCCGGTCGGGGTGGGCGGCCTTGACCTCGCGCTGGAACGCGGCCCGCCAGGTCGACGGCTGGGCGTCCGCCGCCAATCCGAGGATGGCGCGCGCCTGCTCTTCGCTCTGGATTTCTCCGGTGCTCATCGCGCCAATAACAGCCAACAGGGTCAACGGGCGGTTAAACACTGCCCGCGGCCGCGCGGCCCGCTATAAGGAATCATGAGCGCGAAAGACCCCCTCATCCCGCCGACGCCGAGCGAGGCGGACTATCTGGGCGAGCCCTTGCAGCCGCACGAGGACCTGCCCCAGGCGGGCGATCCGGTGGTCCTGTTC
>JAQGII010000002.1 GCA_028291305.1 Caulobacteraceae bacterium | reverse complement strand
GCAGGCCGACCGCCTCGACCCGGAATTCGCCGCTCGCCTCGTCATAGGCGGTGCGCGCCCGCGCCAGGGCGGGGATCTTGGCCAGGACGGCGAACCTCATCTTGGAGATGTGCGCCGGATGGGCCGGGTCGAAGCCGCTCGGCCCGTCCTCCACCGTATAGAGCCGGTCACAGGGGAAGTGCGCCCCGGCCGTCAGGACGACGGCGTCCAGGGGCTCGGGCGTGAAGCCTTTGACGGGGTGCCGATAGAGGGCGGCGATGCGGCCGGTCATGAGCGGTCTGTGCCCCACCCCCGCCGCCGGCGCAAGCGCCGGAACGCCGCTCTCGTTGGCGTGTTCAAACTGGAGCCGTTCCGCCCGGTCCCGCCGTCCGGTCTGCCCGCAACCCCGACTGGATTCCGCGCTTGCCCTTCAGGTCGCCCAGTTTGAAGACCTCGCTGCGCTGGGCGCCCTGGGTGGCGCTGGGCGTGATGCTGTCGCTGTGGCCGCGCGATCGCAGCAACCTGCACGACCCCGGACTTGCCCCTCTGGAGCACGGACGGGGGCGCCACGCCGACTCGCCGCAGGACATTCCCGCCCCCGGCTGGCGCGACATCGCCTGGCGCACTTGGCGCGAGTTCAACGACGACGGCATCGCCGGCGTGGCGGCCAGCGTGGCCTTCTTCGGCATCCTGGCGCTGTTCCCCGGCATGGCCGCCTTCGTCTCCCTCTACGGCATCTATGCCGACGTCGGCGCGGCGCAGCAGCATCTGGCGGCGCTGGCGGGGGTGCTGCCGGCCGACAGCCTGACCTTCATCGGCACGGAGATGATCCGCGTCGCCGCCACCAAGAAGGCCAGCCTGGGCGCCACCTTCGGCATCTCGCTGCTGCTGTCGCTGTGGAGCGCCAACGCCGGCGTCAAGGCGCTGTTCGCGGGCCTCAACGTGGCCTACGAGGAGAAGGAGAAGCGGGGCTTCTTCCGCCTGAACCTGATCACCCTGGCCTTCACCCTGGGCACGCTGGTGTTCCTGCTGCTGGCCATGACGGCGATGGTGGCCGCGCCGCTGGTGCTGAACTTCCTCAGGCTGGACGCCGGCTCCCGCTTCATCGCCGCCCTGCGCTGGCCGGCCCTGCTCGTGGTGGTGATCGCCAGCCTGTCGGTGATCTACCGTTTCGGCCCCAGCCGCGAGCAGCCGCGCTGGCGCTGGGTGACCTGGGGCGGGGTGGTGGCGGCGTTCGGCTGGCTGGCGGTGTCGCTGGCGTTCTCCTGGTACGTCGGCGCCTTCGGCCACTACAGCGTCACCTACGGTTCGCTGGGCGCCGTGGTCGGCTTCATGACCTGGATGTGGCTGACCTCGACGGTGATCCTGCTGGGCGCGGAGCTCAACGCGGAGATGGAGCACCAGACCGTGCGCGACTCCACCACCGGCGCGCCGCTGCCGATGGGCGTCCGCGGCGCCAGGATGGCCGACACCGTGGGCAAGGCCACGCCCGGCCCCCGGCAGGGCTGGCTTACGCGGTTCTTGTCGCCGGGCGCGCGCCGCGCCTGATCCGCACCGCGTCGCGCATGCGCTCCGGCAGGCCCAGGCCCAGGCCGCAGGCGATCAGGCCCGCCATCGCCGGCGCCAGCCACACGATCCGCGCCTGGTAGCGCGAGAAGGCTCCGGAGATGATCCCGCAGACCCCGGCGTTGATCACCACCATGCCCATCAGGATGACCGCCGCCGCGATCAGGGGGATGCTGGTCCGCGCCCACGGGGCCTTGCGATCGCGGATGTCGGCCAGCACGTCCGGCCGGGTCAGCCGCCAGGCGACGAACAGGGCGCACAGCCCGATCACCAGCTCATGCCAGTGCTTGACGAAGCCCATGTCGAACGGCGGCTTGCAGCCGGGGCCCAGAGGCTTGCATTCGCGCGGGTTGGGGATCAGGTCCACCAGCCGCGTGGTCTTCCAGTATTCGTTGGCCAGGAACTGCCGCGGATCGCGCAGCGGGTCGTGCGAGGAGATGCGGGTCAACTGGTCGGCCCAGTTGCCCATCGACGCCGTGAACTGGCCCCAGGGGTCGTTCAGGATCGCGGCCTTCACGAAGGCGGTCTCCTGCGCCTCCATCTTCAGCTGCAGGTCCGGCGACTTCAGCGCGTTGAAGGCGCCCAGCAGGGGGCTTTCCTCCCACAGGATGTCGTCCGAGCGCGTCAGCGGCGCATTCACCGCGCGGCACAGGACATAGGGGTCGTCCGGGCCCTTGCAGACCTTGCGCAGATAGAGCCGGCCCGGGCCGTCGGCCAGGGTGCGCGCCATCAGGAACGGCGGCCGCTGCAGGGCGTGGCCGGTGCGCATCTGGAAGGCCGCGGAATAGGCCTTGGCGGCCAGCACCGAGACGGCCATGGCGGCGATGCACAGGGCGATGCCGGTGAACACCTGCCCGCGCGGAGCCTTGAGGACGAGCAGCACCGCCGCCGCCGGGACGATGGCGGCGATGGCGGTGAGCATGTGCGAGGTGTGCACCGTGTAGGCGAAGGCCAGGACCGCGAAGATTCCGGCCTTTTCCAGCCGTGTCAGCCGGCCGGCGAACACCGTCAGCAGCACGAAGCCGATCGCGGCCACCCCGGCGAACACGTCGGGCATGATGAAGGTGGCGAAGAAGGGCAGCGTCGATCCGGCGGCCAGGCCGGCCATCAGCGCCAGGTAGGTCCAGTCCGGCGCGCCCGGCGCGCCCGCCCTCCACAGCAGATAGACGATCCAGGCGCAGATCAGCGCCTGGGCCGCCGCCACGCCCCACAGGGTGGCGAGGCGGTCGATGACGAAGAAGAACAGGCCGTACCAGGGCGAGCGGGCGCCCATAATGGTGATGTCGATCTGGTCGTCGTCCGACACGGGCGTGGTCAGGGCCTTGGCGTCGCCCATGACGGCGGCCGGCAGGCGCTTGATCACCTGGGTCAGGTTCTCGCCCATCAGGTAGTAGCCGTCGGTGTCGAAGAACACGGACGGCCGCCCGCTGGCGAAGGCCGTCGACATCAGCAGCAGCGTCCCCAGCAGCACGCAGCCGAGCGCCCTGAGCCGGAGCCGCCATGAAGGGATGTTCCGGAACGAGGTCCGGGTCTGTGCGTCGTCTTTCACGGGAGCCTGTCACTATACGCCGGACCGCTCTAGCGCGCGCGGGGCCTGCGCGCCAGCGGGCAACCGTCGCTTGAGGGCCCGATACAGTGCGCTGCACGCTAGCTTGGCGATTCGCTCCGGCCTACGATGGCTCGCGCCCCGATCGCCTCGGAGGGAGCAGACGAAGGGAGTTCATGGCGGACAGTTCAGAGATGCGCGGGCGGATCGACAGGGAGTCGCGGATGCTGGCGACCCTGACCAACAGCGTCTTCATCCTCACGGTGCTCGCCTGCGTGGCCGCCGCCCACTGGCTGCAGGAACTGCTCACGCCCCTGATGGTGGCGGTGTTCGCCCTGATCCTGATCGACTCCCTGGCCCTGCAGGTCGCCCGCCTGCTGCCCAAGTTCCCCTCCTGGTTGCAGGTCGGCATCGCCTTCGCCATCATCACCCTGGTGATGGTGGGCGCCGGGGTGCTGGTGGTGCACGGCGCCCCGCGTTTCGCCGCCAGCCTGCTGGACGCGGTCTCCCAGGCCCAGTCCATCGGCTACCAGGTGTCCTCGAGCCTCAACCTGCCCCGCGGGGCCCGCTTCGAATCGCTGGACCTGAAGCCCTATGTCTCCGGCATGCTGCTGGGCGTGCGCCAGCTGGCCACCAACCTGCTCCTGGTGGTGATCTACCTCGGCTTCCTCCTCGCCTCGCGCCGCACCTTCGACCACAAGGTGAGCCGGTTGTTCCCCACCACGAACGGGCGGGAACACGCCGAGCGGGTGTTCCGCCGGGTGCGCGCCGGCACCGAAAGCTACATCGCCCTGCAGGCCTTCAAGGGCGTGCTCCTGGGCGCGGTGTTCTTCGCGGTGATGAAGGTATTCGGCCTGGAGAACGCGGTCTTCCTGGCCTTCCTGGTGTTCCTGGCGTCCTTCATCCCGATCCTGGGGCCCGCGGCGGCCGTGGTCGTCCCGGTGCTGCTGGCGCTGGCGCAGTTCGGCTTCGGCTGGCGGCCGATCCTGACCTTCGTCTCGCTGCAGGCGGCGGTGATCGCCATCGACAGCGTGCTCCTGCCCCGCCTGCAGGGCGAGCGGCTGGACGTCGACCCGGTGGTGGTGCTGGTGTCCCTGACCTTCTGGAGCCTGATCTTCGGCATCATCGGCGCGATCTTCTCGACCATCCTGACGGTGGTGGTGATCGCCATCGCCTCGGAGACCCCGCGCCTGCGCTGGCTGGCCATCGTCCTGTCCAAGCGCGGCGAGGCCGTTCCGGCCTGACCCTGAGAGCCTTTTCGGGTCAGATTGACTTATCTGAACCGAGTAAAAAGGCTCTAAATCAATATCTTAGAGCACGTCCAGGCGGCGAAACCGCGTACACTTTCGCCTGACGTGCTCTAGGCGAAGCTCTCTTCCAGCGCCGCCAGCCGGGACGCCTGGTCCTCGGCGATCAGC
This sequence comes from Caulobacteraceae bacterium, assembly GCA_028291305.1. Taxonomy (GTDB): domain Bacteria; phylum Pseudomonadota; class Alphaproteobacteria; order Caulobacterales; family Caulobacteraceae; genus BOG-938. The sequence goes on along the minus strand of JAQGII010000002.1, from coordinate 430 downwards.
GCCTCGATCATCTCGTCCATCTCGCCTTCCATGAACTTGGGCAGGGAGTAGAGGGTCAGGTTGATGCGGTGGTCGCTCACCCGGCCCTGCGGATAGTTGTAGGTGCGGATGCGTTCGGACCGGTCGCCCGAGCCGACCTGGCTCTTGCGGTCTTCCGACCGGGCGTTGTCGAGCGCCTGGCGCTGCATGTCGTAGAGCCGCGCCTTCAGCACCTTCATGGCCTTGGCCCGGTTCTGGTGCTGCGACTTCTCCGACGAGGTCACCACGGTGTTGGTGGGGAGGTGGGTGATGCGCACCGCCGAGTCGGTCTTGTTGACGTGCTGCCCGCCCGCGCCCGACGCGCGAAACGTGTCGATCCGCAAATCCGCGGGATTGATATTTATTTCGATGGTGTCGTCGACTGCGGGAAAAACGAAGACCGACGCGAACG
>JAQGII010000021.1 GCA_028291305.1 Caulobacteraceae bacterium | reverse complement strand
GCGGGCGCGGCGGCGGCGGGCGCCGCCGGTTCGCGGACCGGGTACTGCGGCCGCGGAGTCAGGTCCACCGCACAGGCGCCCAGCGCCGCGCTCAGGACCGTGATGGCCGCCACCGTCTTGAAAGATTTCATCGTCGCTCCACTGAGCCGACCCGCAACCGGGCCGGTAGAATCGCCGGGACTCGTGCGGGAGTGTCGAACCCGCAGCCCCCCGCGCCAATCCTCAAAGTTCTCGCGCCACCCCGTCCAGCAGGGGCACGAATCTCACCTCGCAGAGGGTTTCGATCTTGAAGCCCCCCTTGCCGTCGGCGGAATACCGCTGAAGCTGCTGCACCGGCCCCTTGCCCACCGGCGCGACCAGCACGCCATTGGGTTTCAACTGCGAAAGCAGAGCCTTGGGCTCGCCCGGCGCCGCCGCCGTGACCAAAATGCGGTCAAAAGGCGCCTGTTCCGGCCAACCCTCCCCGCCGTCGCCGAAACGGGTGAACACGTTGGTGAGGTCGAGCTGCTTCAGCCGCGCCTCGGCCTCGGCCAGCAGGGTGCGGTAGCGCTCCACGCTGTAGACGAACCGGGCCAGGCGCGAGAGCACGGCGGTCTGGTAGCCGGAGCCGGTGCCGATCTCCAGCACGCGCGAGCGGGGCTCCACGGCCAGGGCCTGGGTCATCAGGCCGACGATGAACGGCTGGCTGATGGTCTGGCCGCAGGCGATCGGCAGGGCCGAGTCCTCCCAGGACCGCTCCTGGAACAGCTCGGGCACGAACAGGTCGCGGGGGGTCTTCTCGATGGCCGACAGCACCAGGGGATCGGTCACGCCCTGCGAGCGCAGGCCGAGCACCAGCCGCGCCAACCGGGTTTCCGCCGTGTCCTTCTCCTCGGGCATCGGGTCCGTCTTCAAGACTTGGGTGGCGGCCCGCCCAGCACGCCCTTGAGGGAATGCAGGGTCGGACGGTGGGTCAGATCGATATGCAGCGGCGTAACCGAAATGCGGCCGTGGCGCACGGCGTAAAGATCGGTGCCTTCCGGAGAAGTGTCCGGCAGGCCGCGCCAGCCCATCCAATAGTAGTGGCGCCCGCGCAGGTCCGTGCGCCGTTCGGCGTGGCCGTTGTGCACGTCGCGGATGCCCTGGGCGCAGACCTCGACGGTGGTCACCTGTTCGGGCTCCAGGTCCGGGAAGTTGATGTTGATGATAACCCCCTCGGGCCAGCCGGTCTTGAGCAGCTTGCGGATGATGCCCGGGGCGAAGGTCTCGGCGGTGTGGTACAGCGCCTGCTCGTCGTCGTGATAGCGCGCCAGGGCCTGGCTCAGCGCAATGCCCGGCACCCCCAGCGCCATGCCCTGCATCGCCCCGGCGACCGTGCCCGACACGGTGACGTCCTCGCCGAGGTTCTGGCCGCGGTTGACGCCCGACAGCACCAGGTCCGGCGGCCCGCCCTCGATCAGGTCCTGGATGGCCAACAGCACGCAGTCGGTGGGCGTGCCCAGCACGGCGAAGCGCTTGGGCGCCAGGCGGCGCACGCGCAGCGGCGTGGTCAGGGTCAGCGCGCGGCTGGCGCCCGACTGCTCCACCTCCGGCGCCACCACCCAGACGTCGTCCGACAGGTGCGCCGCGATCCGCTCCAGGGCGGCGAGGCCCTCGGCGTGGATGCCGTCGTCGTTGGTGACCAGGATGCGCATCAGGCGCCGCCGATGTGGGTCTGGCCGCCCATATAGGGTTGCAGCGCCGTTGGGACGGCGATGCGGCCGCCCTCGTCCTGATAGTTCTCCAGCACCGCCACCAGGGTGCGGCCGACCGCCAGGCCCGAGCCGTTCAGGGTGTGCAGGTGTTGCGTGCCCTTCTCGCCCGGCGTTCGATACCGGGCGTCCATGCGCCGGGCCTGGAAATCGCCGCAGTTGGAGCAGGACGAGATCTCTCGGTAGACGCCCTGGCTCGGCATCCACACCTCCAGGTCGTAGGTCTTGCGGGCCGAGAAGCCCATGTCGCCGACGCACAGCAGCATGGTGCGGAACGGCAGATCCAGCCGCTTGAGCACCGCCTCGGCGCAACCGGTCATGCGCTCGTGCTCGGCCTCGGATTGCTCGGGGCCGGTGATCGACACCAGCTCGACCTTGTAGAACTGGTGCTGGCGGATCATGCCGCGGGTGTCGCGGCCCGAGGCGCCGGCCTCGGAGCGGAAGCTGGGGGTCAGGGCGGTGAGGCGCAGCGGCAGCTCGGACGCGTCGAGGATCTGGCCCAGCACCATGTTGGTCAGGGACACCTCGGCGGTGGGGATCAGCCAGCGGCCGTCGGTGGTCTTGAACAGGTCGTCGGCGAACTTGGGCAACTGGCCTGTGCCGAACGCCGCCTCGTCGCGCACCAGCAGCGGCGGCGAGACTTCCAGGTAGCCGTGCTCGCGGGTCTGGATGTCGAGCATGAAGGCGCCCAGCGCCCGCTCCAGTCGCGCCAGGTCTCCCTTGAGGAACACGAAGCGCGCGCCCGAGGTGCGGGCGGCGGCCTCGAAATCCATCAGTCCCAGGCCTTCGCCGAGGGCCACGTGGTCCTTGGGGTCGACGATGGCGCGGGCCGTTCCCCAGCGGCGCTGCTCGACGTTGCCGTGCTCGTCGGCGCCCGGCGGCGCATCGGGGGCGGGAATGTTCGGCAGGGCGGCGAGCACGGCCTTGAGCTCGTCCGAGAGCACGCTCTCCCGCGCCGATATGTAGTTGAGGGCGGCCTTCAGCGCCTCGACCTCGACCATCAGCGCTTGGGCCTCGGCTTCGTCCTTGCGGGCCTTAGCCTGACCGATCAGCTTGGAGGCCTCGTTGCGGCGGCTTTGGGTTTCTTGCAACTCCGTCTGCGCCGCGCGCAACTCGCGGTCGAGCTGCAGGATCGCCGGCGTCTGGGCCGCCATGCCGCGCGCCGCCCAGCCCAGGTCATAGGCTTCGGGATTGTCGCGGATGGCCCTGATGTCGTGCATGGCGCGGCGTGCCTGAGCGAAGGAGAAGCGTGGTCTTTAAGGCGCGTCGGCGGGGGCGCCAAGCGCTGGAAAGCCTCTCCCCCATCGAGGGGGAAGGAAATCAGGCCGCCTCGGCCGCCTCGTCCTTGGAACGCCGCAGCTCGATCAGCTTCACGCACCAGATGGAAACCTCGTAGAGGAGGACGAGCGGCACCGCGAGGCTGATCATGCTGATCGGGTCGGGCGGCGTGACCACGGCGGCCAGGGCGCACACCCCGACGATGGCGTAGCGCCGGCCGGACTTCAGCGTGTCCGAGGACAGGATGCCGGCCATGCCCAGCAGGGACAGCACCACCGGCAGCTGGAAGCACAGGCCGAAGGCCAGCAACAGCGTCGTCGCCAGGGTCAGGTACTCCGAGACCTTGGGCAGCAGCTCCACCGACACCTTGCCGGCGTCGACGATCTGCTGGCTCAGCGAGAACCACATCACGAACGGCAGCATGACGTAATAGACCAGCGCCGCGCCCATCAGGAACAGCACGGGCGAGGCCAGCAGGAACGGCAGGAAGGCGTTGCGCTCGCGCTTGTACAGGCCCGGCGCGACAAAGCGGTAGAGCTGCCAGGCGATCACCGGGAAGGCGACGACAAGGCCGCCGAAGCCGGCCAGCTTGACCTTGGTGAAGAAGAACTCCAGCGGCGCCGTGAACACCATCTTGACTGCCGCCGTCTCGGGCATCGGCTTGAGCCCGACCAGGGTAAGCAACAGGTCGAACGGCCCGTGCGTGACGCCCTTGAGCTTCTGCTCGGCCAGCAGGCCCGAGCCCACCTCGAACGGGTGCAGCAGGAAGATGTAGATGTCCTGGGCGAAAAAGAAGCAGGCCAGGAAGCCGAGGATCAAGGCGGCGATGCTGATGATCAGCCGCTGGCGCAGCTCGACCAGGTGATCCATCAGCGGGGCGCGCGAGGATTCGATCTCGGTGTCGTCGTAGCTCACGAACCGGTCTCCGCCGCGCGCTTGGCCTTCCTGGCGCGCGCCTTGGCCGGCGCGGCCGCCTCGCTCTGCGCGGCGGGCTCACCCGACTTGGCGGCTTTGGACCTGGGCTTGGAGGCCTTGGCCGGCTCGGCCGTGTCCGGCTTGGCGGGCGGCAGGATGGTCTGCTCGGGCGGGACATAGGCCTCGGCGGCGGCCTGGGAGGCCTGCCACTGGTCCATATAGGCGCCCTCGGCGTCCGTCTTCAGCGCTTCGGTCAGGCCGAGGTCGGGGGTGGCGGCGCTGGCCGCGACGCGCATGGCTTCGACCTCCTTGCGCAACTCGTCCAGCTCGGACTGGCGGGCCATCTCGTCGAAGGAGGCGCGGAACTCGTTGGCCATGCCGCGCATCTTGCCCATGAACTGGCCGATCTTGCGCAGGAGCATGGGCAGGTCCTTGGGACCGACCACGATGAGGGCGACCACCACCACAATCAGGATGTGGGCTGGGCTGAGATCGGGCAGCATCAGCCCTTAACTCCGACTAGAGGCAGGTGGCGAGGCCGAAGCAGCGACAGCTAGGTGCTGTGCTTGGCTTCTTCGCGGCGGATGTCTTCCTTCTCGGCGTCGGTGCGCGGAAGGGTCCCCGGGCCAGCCTTGTGCTCGTCGTCCTTGAGGCCATCCTTGAAGGCTTTGATGCCCTTGGCGGTGTCGCCCATGATGCCCGCGATCTTGCCCTTGCCGCCAAACAGCAGCAGCACAACCACCGCCAGGATCAGCCAGTGAATTGGTCCAAAAGCACCCATCGACGTTCCACTCCGTTTCGCGGGACGGGCTTGCGCCGCCGGCGATATCGATCCGTTCGCCCTAATATAGGCCCATGCGGTTGCAAGCGCCAATGGCGCCCGTGGCGTTCGCGACAATAGGCCGTCATCCCTGCGCCCGTTTTTTACTCTTCCCCCAGGTAGTCCTGGTGGAATTGCGGCGCGTCGCCGTCCTCCAGGGGCTCTTCGTCCAGGTCCGGCTGCAGGGGATCGGGGATGGAGAAGTCCGAGGGCATGTTCAGGTCCAGCAGGCCGGCGGCCTTCATCTCGGCCATGCCCGGCAGGTCGGCGAGGTTCGCCAGGCCGTAGTGCTCCAGGAAGGCGTCGGTGGTGCCGTAGGTCACCGGCCGGCCGGGCGTGCGGCGGCGGCCGCGCATCCGCACCAGCCCCAGCTCCAGCAGCACGTCCAGCGAACCGCGGCTGGTCTGCACGCCGCGGATCTGCTCCATCTCGGCCCGGGTCACCGGCTGGTGGTAGGCGATGATGGCCAGGATCTCCTGGGCGGCGCGGGACAGGCGGCGCGGCTCCTCGCGCTCCTCCGACATCAGCCCGGACAGGTCCTCGGCGGTCTGCAGGCGCCAGCGCCCGGCCACCTGCGCCAATTCCACGCCGCGCCCCGCATAGCGGGCCTGCAGCGCGGCCAGGGCGGCGTCGATGTCCGCGCCGGCGGGAAGCCGGCGCGCCAGGTCGGTGACGGCCAGGGGGCCGGCCGCGGCGAACAGCAGGGCCTCCACCGCCCGTTCGATCTCGTCGCTCACTGGGCGCCCTCCAGCCTCAGCCGCGAGCGCAGGTAGAGGTCGGAGAAATGCTCCAGCTGGCGGACCTCCATGGTCCCCTCCTTGACCAGCTCCAGGCTCGCCGACAGGGTCGAGGCCAGGTAGGAGGCGCGGCTCGGCTGGCCCTCCAGGCCGGCCCGGGGCGACGGGGCGACGCCGCTCAGGGAGCGCCAGGTGGTCAGTTCAGGCAGCAGGCCGCGCAGACGCGTGCGGGCGTCCTCCAGCGAATAGGCCTGCACCACCGCCGGGCGGTAATGACGGGCGACGTGGCTTTTGCGCTGCTCGGCATAGGCCCGCATCAGGGCGTAGAGGTCCCCCTCGAAGCGCAGGGACGGGGCCACCTTGATCGCCTGGGGATCGCCGCGCACGAACACGTCGCGGCCCAGTTGCGGCCGCTCGCGCAGCGCCTCGGCCGCCCGGCGCATCATGTCCAGCTTGGCGAGGCGATAGGCCAGGGCCGCCGCGATCTCCTCGGCCGGCGCCTCGTCGGGGGCCTTCTTCTCCGGCTTGGGCAGCAGCAGGCGCGATTTCAGATAGGCCAGCCAGGAGGCCATCACCAGATAGTCGGCAGCCAGGGAAAAGCGCAGGCGGCGGGCCTGCTGCACGAAGGTCAGGTACTGCTCGGCCAGCTTCAGGATCGACAGCTTGAGCAGGTCGACCTTCTGCGTGCGGGCCAGGGCCAGCAGCACGTGCAGCGGGCCCTCGTAGCCGTCCACGTCGATGATCAGGGCCTCGCCGTCCTCGGCCGCGTTGCCGGCGGCCTCGAAGTCGAAGTTCGGCTGGAAGGGTTGGCTCACGCCGCCTCCCTGCCGTCCAGGCCCAGGGCTGCGAGGCGGGCCTCGGCCGCCTGGGGATCGAAGGACTGTTCGCGGCGGGCGACGGCGCGGGCGTCGGCGGCCCGCTCGGCGGCGCGGCCGTGCAGGCGCGGCGCCGCCTTGGCGATGGCGTGCATCTCCCCGGGCTCGCCGTTGCAGTGCAGGACCACGTCGCAGCCCGCCCCGATCGACAGGCGCGTGCGCTCCTCGAACGAGCCCCCCAGGGCGTGCATGGAAAGATCGTCGCTCATCAGCAGACCGTCGAAGCCGATGAAGCCCCGCACGACCGTCTCGATCGCCCGATGCGAAAGGGTGACGCAGGCGTCCGGATCGACGGCGGTGAACACGACGTGGGCGGTCATGGCCATGGGCGCGTCGGCCAGGCCCTTGAACGGCTGGAAATCGGTGGCTTCGAGCACGCCCAGCGGCGTCTCCACCACCGGCAGCTCCATGTGGCTGTCCGCCATGGCGCGGCCGTGGCCGGGGATGTGCTTGATCACCGGAGCGACGCCGCCGGCCAGCAGGCCGTCCATCGCCGCCCGCCCCAGGGCCGAAATCTCCGACGGATCGTGGCCGAAGGCGCGGTCGCCGATCACGGCGTGGGTCTCGGGCAGGCGCAGGTCGACGCAGGGGGCGCAGTCGGCGTCGAAGCCGAGCGCCCGCAACTCGTGCGCGATCAGCTGATGGTTCAGGGTCACCGCCTCGACGGCGCCCTGCGGATCGCGGGCGTAAAGGGCGCCGAACATCTGGGCCGGGCGGCGCAGGCGCGCCAGGGGCGGCTTCAGCCGCTGCACGCGGCCCCCTTCCTGGTCGACGAACACCAGGGCGTTGTCGTCGCCCGCCGCCGCGCGCAGGTCGTCGATCAGGGCGCGGGTCTGGTCGGCGGTCTGGATATTGCGGGCGAACAGGATGAAGCCCCAGGGCTTCACCTCGCGGAAGAAGGCCTTTTCCTGCGCCGAAAGCCGTGGGCCCGCGCAGCCGAAGATGGCCGCCAGATGGTTCAAGCGCTCCCCCCGGAAGGACCGGGCCTCATCTGACGATGCAGGGGCGGCTGTCGGCCTTCAGCTTGGCGCAGAAGGTCACCGCGTCGGCGTGCGAGGCGAAGCCGGACACGGCGGCGCGGTAGAGGGTCTTGCCGTCCCTGTCGACCGACTCGAGCAGCTTGCCCTTGCCCGACATGTCGCCGCCGTAGGCCGCGGCCAGATCGCTCCAGCCCTTGGAAGCCAGGGCGGCGGAGGAATAGGCGCCGATCTGCACCACCGCCGCGCCCCGGGCGCCGGACGAGGCCGGCTGCGGCGCGGGCTTGGCCTCCGCCACCTGAACCGGCTTGGCGACGGGCGGCTTGGCGGCCGGCGCCTTGGCGCTCAGCAGGGCGCCGATGTCGTCGTTCGCCGCCGGCTTGGCCTTGGCGACCGCCACCGGTTTGACCGGCGTGGGCGCGGGCTTGTTCTCGGCCACGACGACCGGGGCGGGCTTGGGCGCCGGGGCTGGCGCCGCGGGGAGCGCCTTGGTCGTGGCGCCGCTGGCGGCCACGACGGCAGCCTCCGGCGCCGGTACGGCGTGGGTCGCAACCGGGGCGATGGTTTGGGCGGGGACGGGAGTGGTCGGGGCCGGACGCGGCTGAGGCTGCTCGGGGCCGGCGGCGAACACCGGCGCGCTGGAGGCGGCGGCGGGCGAACCCTCGGACTTGTAGATCTGCAGACCGGCCGCGGCGTCGGCGGGCGGCTGGGTCTGGGCGGCGGGCGGCGCCTTGATCTCGCCGATGGGGGCGCCGACCGGCGTCGGCGCTTCGCCGGCGCCGCGCACGCCCGAGCGGTAGAACATGAAGATCGCTCCGCCCAGGCCGATCAGGATCACCAGGCTGATGACCAGGGTGGTCGGGAAGGTGCGCCGTCCGCGCGCCTGACGCGCATCGAACGACAGAGGCGCATCGGTTTGCGGCGTATAGGCGCCGCGGTCGTGGTCGCTCATGTGATCAGGCTCCGCAGTCCGAACCACGGGGCTTGCCGGGTGATTCGGTCCTATTTTAGTCGAAGCGGGGCAAAGGGCCGCAACCTAAGGGGGATTGTCCACTGCTCCCCTGTCGACGGGGTGCTGTCGGCGAAGCTGACGTTCGCCGCTCAGCCCGCGCCGCTGGTCCAGATGTCCAGGTGGAACAGCTTCCTGTGCTCCTCGATGGCGAACCGGTCGGTCATGCCGGCGATGTAGTCGCAGACCACCTGGGCCTGGCCGGACTTGTCCTCGGCGGCGTGGACGCGACCGGCCCACAGCGGCGGCAGGACGTCCGGCTCGGCCAGGAACAGCTGGAACATCTCGCGCAGGATGCGCCGCGCCTGGCTGCGCGTGCGGTTGACCCGGTAGTGGCGGTACATCCGGTCCATCAGGAATTCGCGCAGCCGCGCCAGGTCCTCGGCCATGTCCGGCGAGAACGCCACCAGGGCGCGGGTCATGGCCCGCACGTCGTCGGCGGAGCGCACCCCCTCCTCCTCGGCCCGGCGGCGGGTCTCGGTCATCACGTCCGCGATCATGGCCCCGATCATGCGCCGCACGGCCTCCAGCCGCAGCAGCCGCCCGTCGAGTCCCGGCAGATCGTCATGGGCCTGGCGGATGATCGGGCCGATCAGCGGCACCTGCGCCAGCTCGGTCATGTTGAACAGGCCGGCCTGCACCCCGTCGTCCACATCGTGGTTGTTGTAGGCGATGTCGTCGGCCAGGGCGGCGACCTGGGCCTCGGCGGAGGCCCAGGTGGACAGGCCCAGATCGTAGTCGCGGTTGTAGTCGACGATCGCCCGCCACGAAGGCTTGGCCAGCTTGGAGATCACCGGCCCGTTGTGCTTGACCACCCCCTCCAGGGTCTCCCAGGTCAGGTTGAGGCCGTCGAAGTGCGGATAGCGCTTCTCCAGCGCCGTGATCACGCGGAAGGTCTGCACATTGTGGTCGAACCCGCCGAGCGTCTCCATGCAGTCCTGCAACTCGTCCTCGCCGGCGTGGCCGAAGGGCGGATGGCCGATGTCGTGGGCCAGGGCGATGGTCTCGGCCAGGTCGTCGTCCAGCCCCATGGCCTTGGCGATGGAGCGGGCGATCTGGGCCACCTCCAGCGAATGGGTCAGGCGGGTGCGGAAATGGTCGCCCTCGTGCGCCACGAAGACCTGGGTCTTCTCCTTGAGGCGGCGGAAGGCCGAGGCGTGGATGATGCGGTCCCGGTCGCGGGCGAAGGGGGTGCGCGTGCGGCTGTCGGGCTCGGGCCAGCGGCGGCCGCGGGACTTCGACGCGTCCTCGGCGTAGGGGGCCGCGACGGGGGGCTGGTAGGCGGTGCCGGGCAAGCGCGGGTCCTTCGTCAGATCTCTTCGCACGGCCGGGGGTTACACCCGGCCGTGTTCGGCCTCATATAGGGTGTGCAACCATAGGCATCCTTAACGCCTGACCGCCACCTTCGCATTGATGACCCAGACCCTGACCATCTCCAAGAAGGCCGCACCCGCCCTGGTGACCTTGTCCCAGGACGCCGCGGCGCGCCTGCACGCCCTGTCCCAGGCCGAGGGCCGCCCGGTGATGCTGCGCGTGGCGGTCGAGGGCGGCGGCTGTTCGGGCTTCCAGTACCTGTTCGACCTGGTCGAGGCCGCCGAACCCGACGACCTCAGGGTGGAGCGCGACGGCGCCGCGGCCCTGGTGGACCCGGTCTCGCTCGACCTGCTCAAAGGCTCGGTGATCGACTTCGTCGACGAACTGGCCGCCGCCCAGTTCCGCGTGCGCAACCCCAACGCCCGCTCCAGTTGCGGCTGCGGCGTGAGTTTCTCGGTCTAAATCGTCGTCCCACAGGGCGGGGGCTTCACCTGCGCCGCGAGCCGCCCTAGCTTGCGGCCCCATGAAGCTCGCCACCTGGAACGTCAATTCGATCAACGCCCGGCTGGGCAACGTGCTGGACTGGTTCAGGGAGGCCCAGCCCGACGTCGCCTGCCTGCAGGAGATCAAGTGCGTCGACGAGAAGTTCCCGGCGCAGGAGTTCGAGTCGCTCGGCTACAACGTCGTCGTCCACGGCCAGAAGTCCTACAACGGCGTGGCCATGCTCTCGAAATTCCCGCTGGAGGACGTCCGGCGCGGCCTGCCCGACGCCGAGGGCGACGACCATTCGCGCTACATCGAGGCGGTGGTGCTGGCGCCCCGGCCGATCCGGGTGGGCGGCATCTACCTGCCCAACGGCAATCCGATCGGCACGGAGAAGTTCGACTACAAGCTGAAGTGGATGGGCCGCCTGCATCGCCACGCCCGGGAGCTGCTGGCGTTCGAAGAGCCCCTGGCCCTGATGGGCGACTACAATGTCATCCCCGAGCCCGACGACGCCGACAAGCCCGAGAGCTGGCTCGGTGACGCCCTGTTCCAGCCCCAGAGCCGCCAGGCCTTCCGCGCGCTGAAATACCTCGGCCTGACCGACGCCTATATGGAGATGGACGGGCGGCCGGGCGGCTACACCTTCTGGGACTACCAGGCCGGCGCCTGGCAGCGGAACCACGGCATCCGCATCGACCATGTGCTGCTGTCGCCCCAGGCCGCCGACAGGCTGCGCGGGATCGAGATCCACAAGGACGTGCGCGACCGCGACAAGCCGTCGGACCATGTTCCCGTGGTGGTTGAACTGGAACTCTGACAATATTTGTCTCATGGGCAAACGGCGCTAGGCTTGGCATGAGATGAACGACGCCCTGCGCCTCGTCCTGTTGCTTGCGATCGCCGGCGTCGCCCTGACCGCCGTCGGCGGCCTGCTGGCCCGCTATCTGGACCAGCAGCGGCGCATCATGCGCTATCTGCGCATGGCCCTGTCGGCGCAACCCGAGGGCGTCATGCTCGATCGCGGCCTGGGCCGCGCGCTGGCGTTCAACCTCGACGCCGGTCGCATCGCGGTGCTGTGGGACCGGGGACGCACGGGCCTGGTCTACACGCTGGACCAGCTGAGGGGCGGCGAGCTGATGGTCGACCACATGGTCCTGGCCCGTTCCTATCGCGGGGAGCCGCGCAAGCTGCTCGACGAGATTCCGATGAGCGCGCGCAAGATCACGCTGCGGCTGATCTTCAACAATCCGCGCGACCCGGAGTTCGAACTGGAGCTGTGGCCCGCCCGCCACGGCCGGGGCCACGAACACCCCTCTCCTCCCGAGGCCGTCCTGGCCGGCCGCCGCTGGCTGACCAGCCTGGAGGCGATCCTGGGCCGCCCCGCCCCGGCCCGCATGCTGACCAAACCCGCCCCCCTCGCCTCCGTCCTGCCCGACGAGGACGAACCGCCGCCCTGGGACGAGGATGAAGAGGACGTTTGACTCTCCGACCGGCGCCTAGAGAGGTATCTGGACGGTGCAGGACAGGCCCTCCGGCGCGAAATCCAGCGTAGCCTTGCCCTTGAGTTCCCGCGCCACGCTCCGCTCGATCAGCTTGGAGCCGAAACCTCGCTGCTGCGGCGGCTGCACCGGCGGCCCGCCGCTTTCCTGCCAGACGAGCCGCAGCACCCCGTCGTCGACGGTCCACTCCACCGTGACTTCGCCGTTGGCGGTGGACAGCGCGCCGTATTTGGCGGCGTTCGTGGCGAGTTCATGCGCAATCAGGCCCATCGCCAGCGCCACACGGGCGGTCAGCCGAACGCGTGCGCCCACCATGCGGACGCGGCCCTCCGCGGCATAGGGCGACAGTTCCCCCTTGAGCAGATCGGAGAGCTCGGCGCCGTCCCAGTTCTGCGCCGTCAGGACGTCATGGGTCTTGGCTATCGAGACAAGACGCGACTCGAATTCCTCCTTGAACTGCTGGAGGTTGGTGTTCTTCTGCAAAGTCTGGGATGCGATCGACTGGATCGTCACCAGGGTGTTCTTCACCCTGTGGTTCATCTCGTCCAATAGAAGCTTCACCCTCGCCTCGGCCTGCTTGCGTTCCGTAATCTCAAGGACGCTGACCAGGATGGATTGCACGCGTCCGTCGATCTGACGGACCGGCGCGATATTCTCGATCCAGGTCCTCATCTCCCCGGGCCGGGCGGCGGTGGCGCCGCTCACCTCCAGATCGAACACCGGCATGCCCGTGGCGAAAACCTCCCTGAACTTCTCTGCAATGTGCGGCGGGAGGTCAGGGACCACCTCCCCGATCGCCAGCCCGATATGCCCCTGCGCCGACACTCCGTTCGTCTGGGCGAGCGCCGCATTGACGCGCACATACCGCAGGTCCCTATCCAGAAGCGCGAGCCCCACGGGCGCGCTCTCGTAGATCGTGCTCAGTTCCGCTGCGCTGACGAAGGCCTCCGCTTCCAGCATCCGATGATCCGTCACGTCTCTGAAGGTGACGCCGCATCCGCGGTGGATCGGGAACGCCTGAAACGAGATTATGCGGTCGCTGAAGCGGGACCTGAATTCCATCTCCTGGGACCGCCCGCCCAGGGCTCGGCCGATGGCGTCCAGTATCCGCTGCGGAACCCCGGGGATCGCCTCGACGATGTTGCGCCCGATCGCCTCGTCTCGCGGTATATGGAAGTAATCCTGGCAGGCCTTGTTGAAGTAGGTGACGCGCCAGTCGTCGCCCACCGCGTAGAAAGCGTCCCGCACGCCCTCCAGCAGGGCAACGGCGCGCATCATATCGCACTCGGAAGACATCCGCAGCTCGTTGGCCTCGTCAACCATTGTCGCCCCTGACGGAGAAGGTCAAACAAGTTGCGTCCGTCGCCCAGAAATCAGTATTCGGTCAGAACCTTCGGTTTCGCAATACTCGATTTGACCTAAGCCGCCACGATTTTCCGCTGCCACTCCCGTATCAGCTAAGACCGTCCGGGCCCAAAGCAGAGCTTGTGCGCGCCTTTGCCGCACGTGTTCTCGGTTCCAGCATTGATTTCCAGCTCCCGCCCGGCGCGTCGGCGGGACTAGAGCACGTCAGGGGAAAGTGGATACCGGTTTCGCCGCCCGACGTGCTCTAACGCTATGATTTAGAGCCTTTTTATCCGGCGCGGCCGGGTCCATGAAGGCGTCGTAGAGCGCCTGGGGCGGCGCCTTGATGATCCGCGACGTGCGGGTCCAGGCGCCGGCGCGCTCCGCGCTCTGCTTCATCGCGGTCTGGCCGCGCCCTCGACCCTCAGCGCCAGGTCGAGCGCCTCCAGCGCCTCCCCGCCCGTCACCAGCGGTCGCTCCGCGCGGCCCCGCACTGCGTCGAGGAAGGCCGTGACGCTGGCCCCCAGCGGATCCTTGCCGTCGGGGGTTTCGGCGAAATCGGGATCGAGGGGGAAGGCCGCGCCGTTGCTGAAGGCGCGGGTCATGAAGTCGATCTCCACGGCGCCGGAGGGATAGACGATGCGCATGGTGCGCACGCGGCCCTCGTCCAGGCGCGAGCAGTCGACAGTCAGCTCCATGCCGTCGGCGAAGGTCATCTCGGTGGAGGCCTCGTCCAGCCGGGGGCCGTGCACGATCCTGCCCTCGGCCCGCAGTTCGGTCGGCGGCGTGGGGTTCAGCGCCAGGGCCATGTCCAGGTCGTGGATCATCATGTCCAGCACGCAGGACACGTCCGTCCCCCGGCCGGGATAATAGGACGAGCGGCGCACCGCCTCGATCCGCACCGGCGTCTCGGGCGCGTCCAGCAGGCCCACGGCGCGGAAGATGGCGCGCTCCTGGTGGCCCGCCGCCAGCGTCAGCCCCTTGGCCTCGGCCAGGGCGACCAGGGCCCGCCCGTCCGCCACGTTCAACGCCAGCGGCTTTTCGACATAGACGTGGCGGCCCCAGTTGAGGGCCTGCCGCGCGATCTCGGCGTGGGTCGAGGCGGGCGCGGCGATGGTGACGACGTCGACCTCGGCGAGGAAGCTGTCGAGGTCGGTGAAGGCCGCGACGCCCAGCTTGCCGGCCAGGGCGACCGCGCGTTCCGCTTCGGCGTCCACAATGCCGATCAGCCGCACTCCCGGGAGGCTGGCGTACTTGTTGGCGTGGTAACCGCCGAACACTCCGGCGCCGACCACGCCCACCTTCAGATCATCCATCGAAGTCCAACCTGTGGAAAAGCGGGCGGAAAATGTCCGGCCACAGCATCGCACGCAAGTCAGGAACGATCACGTTTGATAGCGATTTGTTGCTCGGCCTTTCCGCAATGCCCCTGCTTGGGCTAAATCCGCCGGTCCTTTTTATTGGAGCCTGTCGTGGCCCGCTTGTTCAACGCCTATGTGATCGTCGACTGGAGCGCCGCCGCCAAGGCCGGCGTGGGGGCCGACCCTATCGTCATCGGCGTGTTGAAGCGCGACGTGCGCTTCCGCCTGGCGTTCGAATCCTATGCGCCCGCCACACGGATGGAGGCGGAAAAGCGCCTCGGCCTGATCCTCGACGACCTGAAGAAGCGCAACGAGCGCGCCCTCCTCGGCTTCGACTTCCCCCTCGGCTTCCCGCGCGGACTGGCCGGGGCGCTGAAGCTGGGCGGCGCGCCGTGGCAAGCGGTCTGGGACTATCTGGACAAGATGGTCAAGGACAAGGCCGACAACACCAACAACCGTTTCGGCGTCGGGGCCGAGATCAACCGGCGCACCACCGAGGGGCCGTTCCCGTTCTGGGGCTGCCCGCCGCGCGACACCCTGACCACCCTGCAGCCCAAGCGGCCGCATGACCACGGGCCGGACGACCTGCCGGAGTTCCGCTACGCCGACCAGGCGGTGAAGGGCGCGTCGATCTGGAAGCTGTATTACGCCGGAGCCATCGGCGGCCAGGCGATCCTGGGCATCCCCGTGCTCAAGCGGCTGAAGAAGGCCCGGGGCGAGGCGGTCAAGGTGTGGCCGTTCGAGACCGGCTGGAAAGCCGTGACCCCGGCGGACCTGGATGGCGCCGAGGCCCTGGCGGTGGAGGTGCAGCTGGGCCTGCAGCCCGTCACGCCCCAACCCGGCGAGTCCAAGGAGCTGGCGCAGGTGCGCGGCCTGGCCGAACGCATCGCCCGGCTCGACGAGGCCGGCAAGCTCGGCGCGGCCCTGGCGGCGCCCAACACGGCGGCCGAGGCCGAGGTCGCCGCCGTCGAGCAACAAGAGGGCTGGATCCTCAACGTCTGAGGAAGCTTGAGAGGGCGGCATGGCCAATTCGCGTACAGTGCTGATCGTCGGGCAGGACCCGGACACCGTCGATTTCTCCGATCCCGCCCTTCCCCCGGGGCTGACCGCCGACAAGGTGCGGGCGGGGCTGGCGGCCGCGCGGCGGCAGCTGACGGACCAGGGATACCGCTGCGACCTGTGCATGACCGACAAGGGCGAGACGGCCGAGGCGGTGATCGCCGAACAGCTCAGGCGCATGGCCTACGACTGCGTCGTCGTCGGCGCCGGCGTGCGCACCCCGCCGTCCAGCCTCAGGCTGTTCGAGAAGGTGATCAACGCCGTCCACCGGCACGCGCCCCAGGCGACCATCGCCTTCAACACCCGGCCCGACGACAGCGCCGAAGCGGCGTTGCGCTGGCTCTAGCACGTCAGGCGAAAGTGGATGCCGGTTTCGCCGCCCGACGTGCTCTAACATTTTGATTTAGAGCCTTTTTATCCGGTTCAAATGCTTCCATTTGAACCGGAAAGGCTCTAGGCCTCGCGCCGCGCCAGCACCCAGAAGCGGCCGATCAGCAGGCCCGCCGACAGGAAGCTGGCGATCACCACGGCCAGCAGGATGCCGGTCAGGTCCATGTCCAGGCGCAGGGCCAGCAGCCAACCCAGCGGCAGCATGACCACCGCATAGCTGGCGATGTGGGTGACGGTGGGCGCGAGCACGTCCGCCCTCGCCCGCAGCGCCTGGGCGGCCACCACCTGCACGGCGTCGGCGGCGAAGAACAGCGCCGCCAGGCCCAGCCCCCCGGCGGCCAGGGCGGTCAGCGCCGGGTCGGCGCTGTAGGCCGCCGCGAGCGGCCGGCGCAGCAGGAACACCGGGACGCCGACCAGCACCCCGTAGGCAGTCGCGGTCAGGAAGCCGAGCACCGCCGCCCGCCTGACCCCCGCCGCGTCGCGCGCGCCATAGGCGTGGCCGACCAGCACCGCCGTGGCCGTCGACAGGCCCAGCGGGGCCATGAACACGATGGCCGAGACGTTCAGCACCACCGCCCAGCCGGCCACCGTCAGGGCCCCGATCCAGCCGGCGACCACGTTCATGCCGGAAAACGCCGCCGACTCCACCAGCTGCGAGGCCCCGGCCCCGTAGCCCAGCCGGCGCTGCTCGACCGCCGCCGCGTGCCCGTCGCGGGCCGGCTCGAACAGGCCCAGGACGCGGGCCTGTTTCATGCGGAAGATGTAGATCAGCAGCACCGCCGCCAGGAACAGCCGCGCGCCCAGGGTGGCGCAGGCCGCGCCGGCCGCGCCCAGGGCCGGCAGGCCGAAGCTCCCCGGCACCAGCAGCAGGTCCAGGGCCAGGTTGACCAGGTTGGCCGCCCACATCGCACCCATGCTGACCGACGGCTTGCCGACGGCTTCCAGGTACAGGCCGCCGCAGGTCCCCAGCAGCACCGCCGGCAGCGACAGGGCGAAGATGCGCAGGGCCGGCGTTGCGCCTTGCGCCAGTCCCGGCGCCATGTGGAAGCTCTCGAGGATGGCCGGGCCGAACAGGATCAGGAACAGGCCGCCGCCGAGGCCGAGGCCGAGGGCGTAGCGCAGGCCGCGCCGCAGCACGCCGCCGGTCAGCTCGGGCCGTCCTTCGCCGATATAGCGCGCCGCCATCACCTGGACGCCCGACAGGAAGCCCATGGCCCCCACCATGGCCACCGCCGGCAGGGTCCAGCCGAGGGCCTGGAAGCCCAGCTGCTCGGCCGAATAGCGCCCCACCACCAGGGCGTCGGTCAGCCCCATGGCCATCACGCCCAGGCGCGCCGCCGCCACCGGCCCGGTCAGCCGCAGCAGCACCGCCAGGTCGCGCCGCCAGGGGTTCGGATCAGGCTGCATGATTTCCAGATATCCGCTCATCCCCGCGAAGGCGGCGATGAGCGGTGGGTGGTCAGACCGCCGCCTTGAACTCCAGCGCCTTGTCGTCGCGCAGGCGCTCGGCGATGAGGAAGGCCAGCTCCAGCGACTGCTCGGCGTTCAGGCGCGGATCGCAGTGGGTGTGGTAGCGGTCCAGCAGGTCGGTCTCGGTGAGGGCCCGGGCGCCGCCGAGGCATTCGGTGACATTCTGGCCGGTCATCTCGAAATGCACCCCGCCGGGGTGGACGCCCTCGGCCTTGGCCACGTCGACGAAGGTCTTCACCTCCGACAGGATGCGGTCGAACGGCCGCGTCTTATAGCCGTTGGCGGCGGTCAAGGTGTTGCCGTGCATCGGATCGATCGCCCACACAACATTGCGGCCCGCCCGCTTGGTGG
>JAQGII010000014.1 GCA_028291305.1 Caulobacteraceae bacterium | reverse complement strand
GGCGTCGTAGGCGCGCCGGGTGGCCTCGCGGAAGGCGATGATGACCTCGGCCATGTCGGCCGTGCTCATGGCCTTGGGCATCGGATAATCGTCGGCGAATTTGACGGCGCTGGGCGCGAGGGTTTCCCAGGGCGCCTCGCCCTTGGCGGCGTCCTCAACGCCCAGTTCGCCGCCGCCGTCCCAGGGCCGGCGCGTGGAGCCCTTGCGGCCGGCGTGGGCCAGCTGGATGCCCGCGGCGGCGCCGTTGGCCTTGAGGAACTCGGCGATCCGGGCCAGGCCCCGCGCCTGCTCGTCGTTCCACAGGCCCACGTCGCCGGGGCTGATGCGCCCGCGCGCCTCCACGCCCGTGGCCTCGACGAAGACCAGCGCCGCGCCGCCGATGGCGAACCGGCCCAGATGCACCAGGTGCCAGTCGTTCACCACGCCGTCGACGGCGCTGTACTGGCACATGGGCGACACCACGATGCGGTTTTTCAGGACCAGGTCACGCACCTTGAAGGGCGTCAGCAGCGGAGGCGAGGACAAGCGACGATCTCCAATTTGGCGAGGCCCCTAGCTAATCACTCCCGCGATCAAGCCCAAGCCTTAGAGTGCGATAGCGGAAAAGGGCGCCGGCGGCCATCGCGCGGGGCGGACGCGATCCTACGCCAGCCCCGCCCGGCCGATGGCATAGAAGCGGTCAGCGCGCTGGCGGCGCAGCTCTTCGGCGGACAGGTTGGACAGCTTGCGCAGCTCGTCCTCCAGCGCGTCGCCCACCGCGGCGATCGCCGCCTGGGGATCGGAATGGGCGCCGCCGGGGGGTTCGGCGACGATCCGGTCGACGATCTTCAGCTCGATCAGGTCCTCGGCGGTGATCTTCATCGCCTCGGCCGCGTCCTTGGCCCGGGCGCCGTCACGCCACAGGATGGAGGCGCAGCCCTCCGGCGAGATCACCGAATAGATGGAGTGCTCCAGGATCAGCACCCGGTTGGCGGCCGCCAGGGCGATGGCCCCGCCCGAGCCGCCCTCGCCCGTCACCGTGGCCACCGAGGGCACGCCCAGCGTCAGGCCGCGTTCGGTGGAGCGGGCGATGGCCTCGGATTGGCCGCGCTCCTCGGCGCCCACGCCCGGGTAGGCGCCGGCGGTGTCGACGAAGGTCAGCACCGGCAGGTTGAACTGCTCGGCCATGTCCATCAGCCGCACCGCCTTGCGGTAGCCCTCCGGCCTGGCCATGCCGAAGTTGTGCTTCAGGCGGCTGGTGGTGTCGTTGCCCTTCTCGTGGCCCATGACCACCACCGCATGGCCGCGGAACCGGCCGAGGCCGCCGACGATGGCCTGGTCGTCGGCGAACTTGCGGTCGCCGCGCAGCTCGACGAACTGGTCGATCAGGCCGTCGAGGTAGTCGAGGAAATGCGGGCGCTGGGGATGGCGGGCGACCTGGGTCTTCTGCCAGGCGTTCAGGTTGGCGTAGGCCTCGCGGCGCAGTTCGCCCGCGCGCAGGCGCATGGCCTCCATCTCGCCGTCCATGCCGCCGGCGCCGGCGGCCTCGGACAGCTTGGAGAGCTCGTCGAGCTTGGCTTCCAGCTCGGCGATGGGCCGTTCGAAATCCAGATAATGGCGCGGGGTTGCTGTCATGCCCTCGGTTCGGCGGCGATTCTAATATTTAGAGCGGTAGCGACGCGGAAAACCGGTATCCGCTTTTCCGCATCCCGCTCTGGGAGCGCGGGAAAATAGGCGGCTTCGCGCCTGCGAACAAGCGCGCGGACGCCGCGGATCGACGCCGCGAGGCTAGACCGGGAAAACGTGCGCGGATCGGACCTGCAGCCGGATGCTGGGACGGCCCGAAAGCTCGCCCCCCGCCTCGCGCGGGAAGGCGGCGTCCAGCCGCCGGCCGCCGGCCGCGGTGGCCTCCAGGCGCAGGATCGGCCCGTGGCCGACGATGCGGTCGACCTTGACCTCGAAGCCGTCGCTCCCCTGCGCCAGGGCGAACTGATAGGGGCGCACGAAGGCCTGGGCCGCGCCGTCGGGCGCGCCCGGGGCCGGCGCGGCCAGCTCGCCCGAGCGGAATACGCCGCCCTGGACCTGGCCCTCGAAGCGGGCGCCGTCGCCGACGAAGCCGGCGACGAAGGCGCTGGCCGGATGCTCGGACACCTCCAGGGGGTCGCCGACCTGCTCGATTCGGCCGAGGTTGAGGATGGCCACCCGGTCGGCCAGCTCCAGCGCCTCTTCCTGGTCGTGGGTGACGAAGATGGTGGTCACGCCGGTGGCGTCGTGGATGCGGCGCAGCTCGCGGCGCAGCGACTTGCGCACCGCGGCGTCGAGCGCGCCGAAGGGCTCGTCGAGCAGCAGCACGCTGGGGTCGAGCGCCAGGGCGCGGGCCAGGGCGACGCGCTGGCGCTGGCCGCCGGACAGCTGGGCGGGGAAGCGCCGGCCCATCTCGCCCAGCTCCACCAGGCGCAGCAGTTCGTCGACCCGCTTGGCGATGTCGGCCTTGGCCGGCCGGTCCTGCCGCTTCCTCACCTCCAGGCCGAAGGCGACGTTCTTGGCCACGGTCATGTGCTTGAACAGGGCGTACTGCTGGAACACGAAGCCCACGCGGCGGTCCGAGGCGCCGGCGAAGGTGACGTCCTGGCCGTCGAACAGCACCTGGCCCGATTCGGGGAACTCCAGCCCGGCGATGGTGCGCAGGAGCGTGGTCTTGCCCGATCCCGACGGGCCCAGCAGCGCCAGCAGTTCGCCCGGCTGCACCTCCAGGCTCACGCCGTTCAGCGCCGGATAGCGGCCGTAGCTCTTGACGATCGATCGGATGGAGATGGTCATGGGGTGCGTTTCAGACATGACGGCCGCGGACATCCGGCTGGAACACCTCCAGCAGCGTCTTCAGCACGAGGGTGGCGAGGGCAAGCAGGCAGAGCAGGCCCGCCACGGCGAAGGCGCCGACGAAATCGTAGTCGTTGTAGAGGATCTCGACGTGCAGCGGCATGGTGTTGGTCAGGCCGCGGATATGGCCGGAGACCACCGACACGGCGCCGAACTCGCCCATCGCCCGGGCGTTGCACAGCAGCACCCCGTACAGCAGGCCCCAGCGGATATTGGGCGCGGTCACCTTCCAGAAGGTCTTCAGCCCCGACGCGCCCATCGACACCGCGGCCTCCTCCTCCGACACCCCCTGCTCCTGCATCAGCGGGATCAGCTCGCGGGCGACGAACGGGAAGGTGACGAAGATGGTGGCCAGGACGATGCCGGGGACGGCGAACACGATGTGGATGTTGTGGTCCAGCAGCCACGGCCCGAACCAGCCCTGGGCGCCGAACACCAGCACATAGATCAGGCCCGCCACCACCGGCGACACCGAGAACGGCAGGTCGATCAGGGTGATCAGGAAGGCCTTGCCGGGAAAGTCGAACTTGGCCACCGCCCAGGCGGCGCAGACGCCGAACACCACGTTGAACGGCACGGTCAGGGCGGCGGTCAGCAGGGTCAGCCTGATCGCGGAGAGGGCGTCCGGCTCGGCCATGGCGGCGACCGCGGGCCCCACCCCCTTGTGCAGCGCCTGGACGAACACCGCCACCACCGGCAGCAGCAGCACCAGGGTCAGGAACAGCAGCACCGCCGTCAGGATGGCGGCCTTGGCCCAGAAAGGGTCCTCGGTGGCCAGGTCGGCCCGCCGGCTTGCCGGGCGCCCGCTCACAGGAACCTCCTGGACCAGGCCTGCACGCCGTTGATGACGAACAGCATGATGAAGGAGACGATCAGCAGGGCGAAGGCGATCGAGGCGGCGCCCTGGTAGTTGAACTGTTGCAGCTGGATGACGATCAGCAGGGGCGCGATCTCGGTTCTGAACGGCCGGTTGCCGGCGATGAAGATCACCGAGCCGTACTCCCCCACCGCCCGGGCGAAGGCCAGCGTCACGCCGGTCAGCCACGCCGGGAACAGGGACGGCAGCACCACGCGGGTCAGGATCTGCCAGCGGCTGGCGCCCAGGCTGGCGGCGGCCTCCTCGACCTCGGCCGACAGGTCGCGCATCACCGGCTCCAGGGTGCGCACCACGAACGGCAGGCCGATGAAGGTCAGGGCGATGACGATGCCGGTGACATTGTAGGCGGCCTTGATATGCGCCTTGGCCAGCAGCCCGCCGATCAGGCCCGACGGCCCGTAGAGGGTGGCCAGGGAGATGCCCGCCACGGCGGTGGGCAGGGCGAAGGGCAGGTCGACCAGGGCGTTGACCACGTCGCGGCCGGGAAAGCGGTAGCGCACCAGGGCCCAGGCGGTCAGCACGCCGAACACGCCGTTGACCGCCGCGGCGGCGAGGGCGGCGCCGAAGGACAGGGCGTAGGCGTGCAGGGCCCGCTCGGTGAAGGCCTGGGCGATCTTGCCTTGCAAGCCCAGGCCCGAGGCGTTGATGCGCACCGCCGACAGCGGGTTCAGC
>JAQGII010000503.1 GCA_028291305.1 Caulobacteraceae bacterium | reverse complement strand
AGCGTCTCGAACAGGGAGAAGGCCTCGGTCTTGTACTCGTTGAGCGGGTCGCGCTGACCATAGCCGCGCAGGCCGATGACGTTGCGCAGGTGGTCCAGGTGCATCAGGTGCTCGCGCCACTGCAGATCGACCATCTGCAGCAGGAAGTTCTTCTCCACCTGGCGCATGTAGTCCTCGCCGATGGCGCCGATGCGTTCGGCGGCGCGCTCGTCGGAGGCCTTGGTGATGCGCTCGACGAATTCCTCGTTGGCGATGCCCTCTTCCGCCGCCCAGTCCGCCAGCGGCAGCTCCAGGCCCAGCAGCGAGCGCACCCGCTCGTCCAGCCCGGCGATGTCCCACTGCTCGGCATAGGCCTTGGGCGGCAGGAAGCGGTCGACCAGGTCGATCACCGTGTCGCGGCGCATCTCGGTGACGATTTCCGAGAGGTCCGCGGTGTCCATGAACTCCTGGCGCTGCTCGAACACCGCCTTGCGCTGGTCGTTGACGACGTCGTCGTACTTCAGGAGGTTCTTGCGGATCTCGTAGTTGCGCTGCTCGACCTTCTTCTGGGCAGTGGCGATGGCGCTGTTCAGCCACTTGTGGGTGATGGCCTCGCCCTCGGCCACGCCGAAGGTGCGCATGATCGCGTCCAGGCGCTCGCCGGCGAAGATGCGCAGCAGGTCGTCCTCGCAGGACAGGAAGAACTTGGAGTGGCCGGGGTCCCCCTGGCGGCCGGTCCGGCCGCGCAGCTGGTTGTCGATCCGGCGGCTTTCGTGGCGCTCGGTGCCCAGCACGAACAGGCCGCCGGCGGCCATCGCCGCCTGCTTGGCGTCGGAGATCTCGATCTCCAGCTCCTTGGTGCGCTGGATGGCCATTTCCGGCGTCACCTCGACGCCCATGGCCCGCTGCTCCTGCCGCCAGCGCTGCACGCGCATCTCGACGTTGCCGCCCAGCTGGATGTCGGTGCCGCGGCCGGCCATGTTGGTGGCGATGGTCACCGCGCCGGGCACGCCCGCGTCGGCGACGATGTGGGCTTCCTGCTCGTGATAGCGGGCGTTCAGCACCTGGTGCGGGATGCCGGCGATGGTCTTGCCGTCGATCTCGAGCTTGTGGGCCTTGAGCAGCTCCGACAGGGTCTCGGACTTCTCGATCGAGACGGTGCCGACCAGGATCGGCTGGCCGCGGCGGTGGCAGTCTTCGATCTGCCGGATGATCGACTGGTTCTTCTCGTCGGCGGTGCGATAGACCTCGTCGTCGTCGTCGATCCGCGCGATCGGCCGGTTGGTGGGGATCTCCACCACGTCCATCTTGTAGATGTCGAGGAACTCCTGCGCCTCGGTGGAGGCGGTGCCGGTCATCCCCGACAGTTTGGAATAGAGCCGGAAGTAGTTTTGGATGGTGACCGAAGCCAGGGTCTGGTTCTCGGGCTGGACCTCGACGCCTTCCTTGGCCTCGATGGCCTGGTGCAGGCCTTCCGACAGCCGGCGGCCGGACATCATGCGGCCGGTGAACTCGTCGATCAGCACGATCTCGCCGGACTTGATGATGTAGTCCTTGTCCAGCAGGTACAGCTTGTTGGCGCGCAGCGCCTGGTTGACGTGGTGCACCACCGACACGTTGGCCGCGTCGTAGAGGCCCGTGGAGTCCTCGGCCAGGTGGCCGCCGCTCATCAGGATGTCCTCGATAATCTCGGCGCCGTGCTCGCTCAGCATCACCTGGCGCTGCTTCTCGTCCAGGTCGTAGGTGAGCGGGTCCTGGATCAGCTCTTTCACGACGCCGTCGATGATCCGGTAGAATTCCGAGCGGTCCTCGGTCGGGCCCGAGATGATCAGGGGCGTGCGCGCCTCGTCGACCAGGATGGAGTCCACTTCGTCGACGATGACGAAGTTATGCCCGCGCTGGACCATCTCCTTGGCGTCATAGACCAGGTTGTCGCGCAGGTAATCGAAGCCGAATTCGTTGTTGGTGCCGTAGGTGATGTCCGAGGCGTAGGCGCGCTGGCGCTCGCCCTGGGACAGGCCGTTGACGATGGTGCCGACGCTGAGGCCCAGGAAGCGGTAGACCTGACCCATCCATTCGGCGTCGCGTGTGGCCAGGTAGTCGTTGACGGTGATGACGTGCACGCCGTTGCCGGCCAGGGCGTTCAGGTAGACGGGCGCGGTGGCGACCAGGGTCTTGCCTTCGCCGGTCCGCATCTCGGCGATGCCGCCCTTGTGCAGCACCATGCCGCCGACCAGCTGCACATCGTAATGGCGCTGGCCGAGGGTGCGCTTGGAGGCTTCGCGCACCGCGGCGAAGGCGTCGGGCAGGATGTCGTCCAGGGTCTTGCCGGCGGCCAGCTGAGCCTTGAACTCTTCTGTCTTGCCGCGCAGTTGGTCATCGGTGAGGGCGGCGTAGGCGGGCTCCAGCGCGGTGATGGTGGTGGCGCGCGCCATCATCGATTTGACGGAGCGGTCGTTGGAAGAGCCGAAAATCTTTTTGGCGAGGCCGAGCATGAAGGGTCCAGAAGTCCGGTGAAAAGGCATGTCGCGCACGGCGGGATACCGGGCGAACCGGGCAGAAAAACCGCTCGACTTGCACGCGCGCGAGACTTAAGCACCGGCCTTGGGCCTGTCAACGCGATGGCCCTTCCCCTCCAAGGCTTTGACCGCCGCCGCGGCGCGCCCCGGATCGCCTGAAGACGGGGGGGCGCCGGCGAGCAGGAGGGCGGCAATGAGACGGAATGCCCTGACGGTCGGCCTGGCCCTGATGCTGTGCGCCGGTCTGATCGGCTGCTCCAGGCCCGGCGCCGGCATGGCGTCCGCCCCCGGCGACCCTGCGGTGGCGAAGGTCGACGGCCAGCCCGTCCTCAAATCCGATGTCGCCCGCGAGGCGGTGGCCCAGGGCCTGATCGGCGACGGCGAGCCGCTGGAGGTCTCCTCCGACCTGTTCCAGCGGGTGCTGGACGAAGTCATCGACCAGAAGCTGCTGGCCGCCGAGGCCGTCCGGCGCGGCATCGACAGCCAGCCGGGCGCCCAGCGCCGACTGGCGGCGGCGCGCGAACGCATCCTGGGCGACATGGTCGTGGAAGGCGCGGTGGACAGCGCGGTCAACGAGAACGCCATCCGCGCCCTCTACCAGGAGCAGCTGAAGCTGAAACGGCAGGGCGAGGAGTTCCACGCCCGCCAGATCGTGGTCGCCGGCCAGCCCGAAGCCGATTCGATCAAGAAGCAGATCTCCAGCGGCGCCTCCTTCGAGGGACTGGCCGCCAACCGCTCGATCGACGCGGAAACCCGCTCCAGCGGCGGCGACCTCGGCTATTTCACCGCGGACGTGATGCCGGCCGCCTATGGCGCGATCCTCAAGGGCGCCCGGCCGGGCCAGATCGTGGGCCCGTTCAAGAGCGACAGCGGCTGGGTGGTGCTGAAGGTGGAGGACCGGCGCCAGCAGGCGCCGCCGACGCTGGACGCCTCGCGGGCGCAGATCGTCCGCTTCCTGACCTACGCCCAGGTGGGCGACCTGCTGAAAACCCTACGCGCCAAGGAGCGGGTTGAGCTATTGACCCCGACAAGTCCGCCTGGCGCCGCCGCCAACGCAAAGGGCCAGCCGTGAAGAAGACACCGCCCAAAGCTCCCGTTCCGTCCACGGCCCCCAGGCCTTCCCGGGCCGGGGGACCGGCCGAGATCGTCGGCCAGACGCTGGAGCGCGCGTTCGATCCGCTGAACTTGGTGATCAAGCGCGCCGCGCAGAAGCTGAACCCGGCCGAGCCCGGCAAACCCGGCCTCCAGGTTTCGCCCCTGGCCGTGCCGTTTCCCGACATCCCGGCCATCGGCGGCGTGGAGATCGCCATCGGCCGGGCCGGTTTCTACAAGCACGACCGGCCGGACCTGCTGGTCATGAAGTTCGCCGAGGGCACCAGCTGCGCCGGCGTGTTCACCCGCCACCGGGTCGGCTCGGCGCCGGTGGACTGGTGCAAGCGGCAGCTGGAGTCTTCCGGCGGGGAGGACGTCAGGGCGCTGGTGGTCAACGCCGGCTGCGCCAACGCCTTCACCGGCAAGCCGGGGGCGGACGCCGTCCGCCGGGTCGCGTCGGCTGCGGGCAAGCGGCTGGACTGCCGCCAGCGGGACGTCATGCAGGCCTCCACCGGCGTCATCGGCGTGCTCCTGGACGATGCGAAGATCGCCGCGCAACTGCCTGATCTGGAAGCCAGACTCCATGCCGACGCCTGGGCCGAGGCGGCCCGGGCGATCATGACCACGGACACCTTCCCCAAGGGGGCCTACGCCACCGCCCAGATCGACGGGGTGACGGTGAAGATCGCCGGCATCGCCAAGGGTTCGGGCATGATCGCGCCGGACATGGCGACCATGCTGGCCTTCGTCGCCACCGACGCCGCCATCGCCCCGGCCGCCCTACAGGCGCTGGTCAGCCTCTACGCGCGCGAGACCTTCAACAGCGTCACGGTGGACGGCGACACCTCCACCAACGACACGCTTCTTCTGTTCGCCACGGGCGCCTCGGGGGCCGCAAGGATCGCCCGGCCGGGGGACCGGCGCCTGGCCGACTTCCGCGAGAAGCTGGAGAGCGTGCTGATGAACCTGGCCTGGCAGCTGGTGCGCGACGGCGAGGGCGCCACCAAGTTCGTCAAGATCTCGGTTTCCGGAGCCCAATCAGCGGCTTCCGCCCGGAAGATCGCGCGCACCATCGCCGAGTCGCCGCTGGTGAAGACCGCCTTCGCCGGCGAGGACGCCAACTGGGGCCGCATCGTCATGGCCGTGGGCCGGGCCGACGAGCCGATCAACCGCGAGCGGCTGTCGATCCGCTTCGGCAAACTGATCGCCGCCCAGGACGGCGCCGTCGCCCCCGACTACGACGAGGCCAGGATGTCGGCCTACATGAAGCGGCCGGAGCTCGAGGTCGGCGTCGACGTGGGCGTCGGCCGCGGCGAAGCGGTCATCTGGACCTGCGACCTGACCAAGCGCTACGTCGAGATCAACGGCGACTACAGGTCGTGAGTTCTTCCGCATCGGGGGAAGGGTCCCGCCTTGTCTTGGTGGCCGCC
The DNA here is from genome assembly GCA_028291305.1 of Caulobacteraceae bacterium. Taxonomy (GTDB): domain Bacteria; phylum Pseudomonadota; class Alphaproteobacteria; order Caulobacterales; family Caulobacteraceae; genus BOG-938. Next base: position 5,025 of record JAQGII010000503.1, on the reverse strand, counting down.
TGCGCCCTGGTCGACGGCGACGGGCGGGTGCTGATCTGCCAGCGGCCGCAGGGCAAGCAGCTGGCGGGCCTGTGGGAGTTCCCCGGCGGCAAGGTCGAGGCGGGCGAGACCCCCGAGGCCGCCTTGATCCGCGAACTGAAGGAAGAGCTGGACATCGGCGTCACCCAGGCCTGCCTGGCGCCCTTTGTGTTCGCCTCGCACGCCTATGACGACTTCCACCTGCTGATGCCGCTGTTCCTGTGCCGGCGCTGGGAGGGGTTCGTGCAGCGGATCGAGCACGCGGCCCTGGCCTGGGTGAAGCCCGACCGCATGGGCGACTACCCCATGCCCCCGGCCGACGAGCCGCTGGCGGCCTATCTGCGCGATTTTCTCTAGACGATCAGCGACCAGACGATCAGCGACCGGGCAGACTCTGGAACCAAACCGGCCCGGTGTTGGCGCGCTCGGTGAGCAGCCCGAAGCCGATCGCGGCGCCCAGGACGATCGCGGCCGCCAGGGCGATCTGGCGCGCGGAGATGGCGAACAGCCGGCCGCGCGCGCGGCGCTGACGTATGCGGGTGATCATCAAATGATGGCCGCCGATATCCGTATGCATGACTGAACGGGCCCCCGATATGGACAAGCACGGGCTAGACAATTCGCTGGCCGGCGAAATTGTTCCCATCGGAGGTGCGACCAACTGTCCTACCCGCCGGCCTTGTCGCCGGTGGGGATTTCCCTGGCGTGAAGGGCGTCGGCCAGGCGCATCTTGGCCGAGCCGGGGCGCAGAGGCTGCTGCTGGTCGGGGTGGGGCGCCCAGCCGGTCAGGCTGACGATGTCGAAGCTGGCCGCGATGCGGCCGTCGGGGCCGGCGAACCGCTCCTGGTAGATGGCGGCGGCGCGGGCCAGCACGGCGCGGCCGATGGGTTGCCGCGCGCGGTCGACCAGCACGTTGCTCTCGCCCATCGCCCGCACGTCGCGGATCAGCTCCAGGGCATTGGCGTAGCGCACGGTCACCCGGTCGGTATCGGCCACCGGCAGGGCGAAGCCGGCCCGTTGCAGCAGGCCCGCCGCGTCCAGTACGTCGGCGAAGGGCGAGACGCGCAGGCCCGCCCCGTTCGACAGCTCCGCCTCGGCCTGCACCAGCGCCTGGCGCAGTTCGGTCAGGGTCGCGCCGCCCAGCACCGCGCCGATGAACAGGCCGTCCGGCTTCAGCGCGTTGCGGATCTGGATCAGGGCTCCGACCAGGTCGTTGGTCCAGTGCAGGGCCAGGGTCGAGACCACCAGGTCCAGGCTCTCGTCGGCGAAGGGCAGGCGCTCCTCGTCGGCCTGCACCCGCATCCCCTCGCGCCCGGCCAGCATCCGCGCCGACAGGTCTGTCTCGATCAGGGCGCCGACGCGGTCTTTCGCATCGCTTTGCGCCAGGGCGGCGGCGAAGGCCCCGTTGCGCGCGCCGAGATCGACGGCCAGGGGAAAACTGCGCATGATGGTCTCGAGCCGTTCGACGGCGTCGCCCGCCGCCCGGGCCTTCAGGAAATCGGCTGCGCCATAGCCCGGCGCGGCGCGGTCCAGGCGCAGGCGGTGCAAGGCGCGGTCGAACAGGCGGGGTGGGGCGGACATGGACCTGACCGAGTTACGAGACGCCGGACATAGGGCCGGCGGTGCGGTCCTGAAAGCCGGCGCACGCGCCGTGCAGGACCTGATCTTCCCTCACCACGACTTCGACGCCGGGTCCAGGGCCGCGTCGCCGGGCCTGTCGGCGCAGGGCTGGGCGCGGGTCGCCTTCCTGGAGGCGCCGGTATGCGACGGCTGCGGCCTGCCGTTCGACTACGACATGGGGCCCGGGGTGCGTTGCCCCGCCTGCGAGGCGCGGCCGCGGGCCTTCGCCAGGGCGCGGGCGGCGTGCCTGTACGACGAGGCCTCGCGCGACCTGATCCTGCAGTTCAAGCATGCCGACCGCGTCGACCTGGCCAGGCTGTTCTCGCTGTGGCTGGGCCGCGCCGGCGCCGAACTGATCGCCGAGGCCGACGCGGTGACGCCGGTGCCGATGCACCCGCTGCGCCTGATCCGCCGCCGCTACAACCAGGCCGCCGAGATGGCCCGGCCGCTGGCCCGGCGGGCCGGCGTCGCCTATTGGCCAGGCGCCCTGCAGCGCAAGCGGGCGGGGGAGAGTCAGGCCGGCAAGTCCGGTTCCGGCCGGCGGCGCAACGTGGCCGGCGCCTTCGTCTGCCCGGACCGCTGGAGCGCGCGGGTGGCGGGCAAGCGCATCCTGCTGGTGGACGACGTGCTGACCACCGGGGCGACGGCGGAAGCCTGCGCCAGGGCCCTGCTCAAGGCGGGCGCCAAGGCGGTGGACGTGGCGGTCATAGCCCGGGTCAGGGAGGCTGGGGTACACAAAGCGGGCGGCGTTTCTATATAGCTTGCCAACAGTTACAGTCAGTCCCTAAAGGCGTCGAATGGCTCAAGTGATCATCTACACCCGTCCCGGCTGCGGCTACTGCGCGCGCGCCCTGTCCGTCCTCCAATCCAAGGGCGCCGACGTCGTCGAAATCCACGCGGGCGCCGATCCGGCCAAGCGCCGGGAGATGATGGAGCGCAGCGGCGGCTCGACCTTCCCGCAGATCTTCGTTGGCGAAAAGCATATCGGCGGCTGCGACGACATGATGGCGCTGGAACGCAGGGGCGAATTGGACGCACTCTTGGCGGCATGATGAGCACCCTGCGCGTCGCCCTGATCCAGACCCGCACGCCGGCCTCGCAGGAGGCCGCCCTGGCGCAGGCGACGCCGCTGATCGAGCAGGCGGTGCAGGCGGGCGCGCAGTTGATCGTGACGCCAGAGGGCTCCAACCTGCTGCAACGCGACCGGGCCAAGATGCTCGAGGCGCTGAAGCCGCTGGAGGACGACCCCTATGTGCAGGGCGTGCGGGCCCTGGCCAGGAGGCACGGCGTCTGGGTGTTGATCGGTTCGGCCCTGGTCGCCCAGGGCTCGGACAAGGCGGCCAACCGGGCGGTGCTGATCTCCGACGCGGGCCGGATCGTGCAGACCTACGACAAGCTGCACATGTTCGACGTCGACCTGCCCAACGGCGACCGCTACCGCGAGTCCTCGCTCTACCAGCCCGGCGTGGACGCCAAGATCGCCCAGACCCCCTGGGGGCCGCTGGGCCTGACCATCTGCTACGACATGCGCTTTCCGCAGCTCTATCGCGCCCTCAGCAAGGCCGGGGTGGGGGTGTTCGCCGTGCCCGCCGCCTTCACCCGTCCGACGGGCGAAGCCCACTGGGAGGTGCTGCTGCGCGCCCGGGCCATCGAGAACGGCGCGTTCGTGCTGGCCGCGGCCCAGGGCGGCGTGCACGAGGACGGGCGGTCGACCTGGGGCCACTCCATGGCCATCGATCCCTGGGGCCGCATCCTGGCGCAGGCCGACGGCGACGAGCCCGGGGTGGTGATCGCCGATCTGGACCTGTCGCAGGTGGAGACCACGCGCCAAGCCATCCCCTCGCTGAAGAACGAGCGGCCGTTCGCGGGTCCCGTCCTGTGATCCGCTACGCGCTCCTGTGCGAACACGACCACGACTTCGAAGGCTGGTTCGGCTCGTCGGACGACTATGACGACCAGCAGGGGCGCGGCCTGCTGGAGTGCCCGGCGTGCGGCTCCAAGGCGGTGCGCAAGGCGATGATGGCCCCGGCGGTGGTGGGGGCCAAGGCGGGCGACCCGCCCGCCCAGATGCGCGAGATGATGATGCAGGCGGCCCAGGCGGTGCGCCAGCACGTGGAGGACAACTTCGACTATGTCGGCGACCAGTTCGCCAGCGAGGCCCGCGCCATGCACCAGGGCCAGACCGACGAGCGCGGCATCTACGGCGAGGCCTCCAGCGGCGAGATCAGGGCGCTGGTGGAGGAGGGCGTGCCGGTGGCCCCGCTGGCGCCCAGGCCGCCGCGCAAGAGCGAGGTCAATTAGATAGATGACTGTGGCCGACCTCTGCCTGCTGGCGGCCGTGGTCGTCTACATCGCCACCATCGCCATCCCCAAGGCCGTGGCGCGCCAGCAGTTCGACAACGCCAAGCCCCGCGATCCGGCCTTCTACAAGGACCCGTTCCGCGCCCGGGCCCTGGGCGCGCACCTGAACGGCATCGAGAGCTTCCCGCTGTTCGCCGTGGCCGTGATCCTGGCGGAGATGCACGGCGCTTCCCAGACCATGGTCGACGACCTGGCGGTGGCGTTCGTCATGGTCCGCATCGCCTATGTGGCGGCCTACTACACCGACCGGCCCACCCTGCGCTCGATCCTGTTCTGCGTCGGCTTCGCCCTCAACCTGGCGATCTTCTTCGCGCCGGTTTGGGCCGCCGGCCCCAAACCGGCTTAGCCGGAAAGCATTCGGAGGCGTCGGGCCCGCGGTTCTGCTTGCCCGCCGACCCCGGGCGGCTAAGCTCGCGCCGCGGTCAAGCGTGGAGGGAGCCGATCATCGGGGCCCGAATCAAGACTTCGGCGGTTGCGGCCCGGCTCGCCGGCCTTGCAGCCGCGCGCGGCGGACGGCCGGGGCGATGAAGCCCAGGCGTCCTCGCGACAAGTGGGCGGCGCGCGCCTCCGCGGCGGCCAGTTTCGCGATCTCGGCGACCTGGCATTTCCTGGTGCTGGCGGTGCTGGCGCTCGCGGTCCACCCGCTGCAGCTGCCGCCCGACAACCGGCCCGTCATCATCGAGCTGCTGCCGCCGCTGGTCCCGCCGCCGCGGGTCGAGCGCGAACGGCGGCGCACGCCCAGTCCGCCGGAGCCGGTCGAGGCGCTGCAGCCGCCGCAGCCGATCCTGCCCAAGCCGGTCCAGATCCAGCGTCCGCCGTCGCCGGCCCCGCCAAGATCGACCGAGGTCCAGCATCCGCCCGAGCCGGTCGCGCCCGAGCCGCTCGAGGTCGCCCGTCCGCTGCAGCCGATCCTGCCCAAGCCGGCCGAGGTCGAACGGCGGCCGGCGGCGGTCGCGCCGAAGTCGATCGTGGCCGACCGGCCGTTGCCGCAGATCGCGCCGCAACCGGCCGAGACCGAGCCGCCCA
>JAQGII010000481.1 GCA_028291305.1 Caulobacteraceae bacterium | reverse complement strand
CGCCGCCAGCAATTTCGCCAAATGGTCGTAGCTGTCGGCCGCGCCCCGATCCAAACCGGATTGCAGCATGCCGTCGCGATAGGCGTTGTCGGGGAACGACATGGTGCGGGTCAGCACCGTGCGGCCCCATTCCTGCGTCAGGAGGTGGACGACCTCGATCGGCGCATAGGCGTCGAAGCCCTGGGTCATCGCCAGGCGCGCGGGCGGCTCCACGTCCCGGTACTCGCCCCAGAACCGATGGACCGAGCCGTCGGGCGAGGTCTGCTGGACGCTCCATCGGCCGCCCGGGCGGACGTCCATCTCCTCGACCACGCAGCCGCCGGCGCACCACCACCGGGCGAACGTCTCCGGCTCGGTCAGCGCCCGCCAGACGCGTTCGCGCGGCGCGTCGAAGGCGCGGGTCAGCACGATGCGCTTGTCGCCGACCTCCAGGTCCATCTTGCCGCCGCCGCCGACCAGGTCCCCCAGCCGCTCGAGGCTCTGGCCCCAGCCGGCCTTCATGCCGCCCAGCGCGCCGAGGACGATCTCGCCCTCGGCCTTCTCGACGCGGGTGTGCAGGGTCAGCGTGGTCCTGCCGTCCCGCTCCTCGAAGGTCAGGGTGTTGCGGTTGACGATGCCCCAGCCGCCGCCCGGCGCCTCGAAGGCCTTGGACAGAAAGACCAGGCGGGTTGGGCGGTCGATCTCGACGAATTCGCCGCCCATGGTGTGGCTGTAGCCCGGGCCGGCCATGTGCAGCGAGATCTCGCCCCCCGGCCGCGGGTCGAGCTTATGGATGACGTTCTCGCAGCGCAGCGGGCCCCACCATTTCGCCAGGCGGTCGGGATCGGTGAAGCAGTCGAACACCAGGACCGCGGGGGCGTTGAAGGTGCGGGTCAGGGTTACCTCGTAGCCCGCGCCCAGGGGCGTCGCTTGGTCGGCCATGTCAGCCCTCCTTGTTCTGCAATTCAGCCAGATAGTCGTCGAGGCGGTCGAAGCTCTGCTCCCAGAGCCGCCGGTAGTCGTCGAGCCACTCGGTGACCGCCTTCAGCGCCTTGGCCTCCAGCTTGGCCGGTCGCCACTGCGCCTCGCGGCTGCGGCTGATCAGCCCCGCCTTCTCCAGCACCTTCAGATGCTTGGTCACCGCCGGTCCGGACATGGCGAAAGGCCTGGCCAGCTCCGTTACCGAGGTTTCGCCGAGGGACAGCCGCGCCAGGATCGCACGGCGCGTCGGATCGGCCAGGGCGGCGAAGGTGGCGGACAGGGGATCGTGGGTCTGCGGCATGGGTAGCCTATCGGTTAGATAACCTGTAGGTTATATGCCTTCCCGCAGGAGTCAAGCGGTCGGTGGGAGCGCTTCCCGGGGTTGTGGCCAAGACCTTGTTTGTCACCGCCCCTGCGGTGGGGGCCAAGGACGCCCTCAAAACGAAACGGGGGCCCCGAAGGGCCCCCGCCGTTAGTGTTTGCCGGATCGGCGGCAGGACTACTCGTGCAGGGCTTCGCCGTGCTGAGACATGTCCAGGCCTTCGATTTCGGCTTCCTCGGAGACCCGCACACCGGTGGTGAACTTGCAGATCAGGAGGATGACCAGGGTCATCACGCCGGACCACACCAGCGTGACGAGCACGCCCTTGGCCTGGGTGACGACGCTGTGGACCATGCCGGCCGGGTTGATGGTGGCGTCCGCTAGCACGCCGGTCAGAAGGGCCCCAAGGATACCGCCGATGCAGTGCACGCCGAAGGCGTCCAGGCTGTCGTCGTACTTGAAGATCTTCTTGAGCCAGACCGCGCTGAGGTAGCAGCCCACGCCGGCGACGACGCCGATGATCATGGCGCCTTGCGGATTGACGAAGCCCGAGGCCGGGGTGATGGCCACGAGGCCGGCCACGGCGCCGGACGCCAGGCCCAGCATGCCGGGCTTCTTGCGTTCGAACCATTCCACCACCATCCAGGCCAGGGCCGCCACGGCGGTCGCGATCTGGGTGTTGGCCATGGCCGCACCGGCCAGGGCGTTGGAGGCGACGGCCGAGCCGGCGTTGAAGCCGAACCAGCCGACCCACAGCAGGGAGGCGCCGATCATGGTCAGCACCAGGTTGTGCGGGGCCATGTTGTCGGTGCCGTAGCCCACGCGCTTGCCCAGGAACAGGGCGGTGACGAGGCCGGCGATACCGGCGTTGATGTGAACCACGGTGCCGCCGGCGAAGTCGAGCACGCCGCCCGCGCCGAGGAAGCCGCCGCCCCACACCCAGTGGGCGATGGGGGTGTAGACCGCCAGCAGCCACAGGCTCATGAACAGGATCAGGCCGGAGAACTTGAAGCGTTCGGCGAACGAACCGGCGATCAGGGCCGGGGTGATGATCGCGAACGTCATCTGGAACATCATGAAGACGTATTCGGGGATGGTCGCCGCCAGCGAGTTGGGCGTCGTCATGTTGACGCCCTTCAGGAAGAAGTCGCTGTAGCCGCCGATCCACGCGTTCATCTTCGCGTCCGGATTGGTGGTGAAGGCCAGGCTATAGGCGCACACGGCCCACAGCACGGTCACCAGGCAGGTGATGACGAACGACTGCGCCAAGGTGGCGATGACGTTCTTCTTGCGCACCATGCCGCCGTAGAACAGCGCCAGGCCGGGGATGGTCATCATCAGGACCAGCGCGGTCGAGGTCAGCATCCAGGCGGTGTCGCCCGAATCGATCTTGGGCTTGTCGGCGGCGAAGGCCGCCGCGGGCAACAGAAGTGCGCCGGCAGTACCGGCTGAAACGAGAATCTTGCGAAACATGGTGGTCATCGGTCTTTCCCCACAGAACATCACAGAGCGTCCGCGCCGGATT